>JACRHX010000008.1 GCA_016211955.1 Parcubacteria group bacterium
TGAAGCAACATATGAGTAAGTTTGTCTTGAAAACAAAAACCCTGGTCGAAGAAACGATCTTCAGACCAGGGTTATAACAACAAGAAAGGTGTAGGCAATTATTCTCAACGCTAGGGGTTGAGATAAAAGACAAGCGTGAGGTCACATCCAGCCGGAACCAAATGAGCCATCAGATACTCGTCCCGTAAAGCCGTAGAGTATAAAAAGGCCCAACTGCCTACACCTTTCTTGTAGTTCTTATATGTTATCATAATTTAGAGATTATGTCAATGAAAGCAAAAGAAGCCGAAGACCAGAGTATTGATTTAACACTACGTCCTTCAAATTGGCAAGAGTATATTGGTCAGGAAAAAACCAAAGAGGGGCTAAACGTTTTAATCGGCGCGGCGAAAAAACGCAAGGAAACAGTAGACCATATACTCCTCTACGGTCCCGCAGGACTAGGAAAAACCACCCTCGCCTCGCTCATCGCCAGGGAAATGAACACCAATCTCCGTGTCACCTCGGGTCCCGCAATCGAAAAAGCTGGGGACCTCGCCTCTATCCTCTCTAATCTCGAAAATAATGACGTCTTATTCATCGATGAGGCACACAGAATTAACCGATCGATCGAAGAAGTCCTCTATCCCGCCATGGAGTCCCGTAAACTTCATCTTATCATTGGAAAGGGTCCTGCTGCAAGAAACTTCGAACTTGATCTCCCCCCTTTTACCCTCGTTGCAGCAACCACGCGCGTCGCCCTTCTTTCAAACCCTCTCCGTAGCAGATTTGGTGTAGTCTTTAGACTCGAGTTTTATGGAGAAGAACATATTAAACAAATCCTTGCGCGATCTGCAAAACTTCTACGCGTGGGTGTTAGCAGCGAAGCTCTCACCACCCTTGCTCGCGCATCCCGCGCAACTCCTCGCATTGCAAATAGACTTCTAAAACGCGCCAGAGATCTTGCGGAAATGCGCAACCAATCAACCATTAATGCCACGATAGCAAATGAAACCCTCCAAATGCTTGATATCGACGCCTATGGTATAGAACCACAAGAAAAGAAACTTCTCGAAACACTTATCAAAAAATTCAATGGAGGACCCGCGGGGCTTAAAGCTCTTGCTGCATCATCTAATGAGGAAATTGACACTATCGAAGAAGTCTACGAACCCTACCTTATTCGCCTTGGTCTTCTTGAACGTACAGCGAAGGGGCGTAGAGCAACCCTCCTCGCCTATCAATACGTTAAAAACGAACTGCAAAATCTCTCCTTATTCGACAATCCAAAGAGTATCTAGTATCGTGTATTGTGTATCTGGTATTTTAAAAACGGTCGTGCATACTAGATACTAAATACAAGATACAAAAAACATATATGTCTTTTAAGGCATTGTTATTTATTTTATACTTTCTATTTCCTATCATGACACATGCTTCGAGTTCTTTAATTATTAATGAGATAATGTACAATCCTGAAGGAAGTGACACAAAACATGAATGGATTGAATTAAAAAATATAGGTCCGTCACCTATTGATATAAAAGATTGGCGCATCAACGACGGAACAAATCATCAACTTAAAAACGATGCTCATCCAGAATATTTTTCAATTCTTCCAAACGAGTACGTTGTTCTTGCAAGTGATATTACAACATTTCTAAACGAACACCCTGGATTCAAAGAAAAGATATTCGATACCGTTCTTAGTCTTAAAAACACGGGCGACCATATCATCCTTCTCGATAATAACAAGGCTATTGTTGACGATATCACCTACCAGCCATCTTCTGGTGGTGATGGTGGCGGAAAAACACTAGAACGCGCACCGGACGCTACTAATGTATTTCACGAGTCATCGCAAATAGGAGGAACCCCGGGAAAAGAAAATAACCCAAACACACCACCGCAAACACAGATTTTAATTATAGGAAGTTCAACCTCCACCCAACCACCAAGCGTCAATATTCTGGAAGTTGAACTCCCCACACCCTCTTCGCCACTACAATCTGGCATTATTATTTCTGAGTTCCTTCCCAATCCTTCAAAAGACAAAGAGGAGTGGATAGAACTTTATAATACAAATACTGCATCAACAACGCTTACGGGTTGGCGGCTCAAAGATAATTCATCCCGTGAGTATTTTATTAAAGATCTGGTTCTTGCGCCAAATTCATTTTTTACTATTTTTCAACGTGACTCCAAAATCTATATCAATAACAGCGGCGACGAACTTTCTCTCCTAAATCAAAGGGGTGATCTTGTCTCAAAAATTATGTTCCAGGGAAAAGCGCCACAGAACAGAAGTTTTGCGCGCAAAGGAGAAAACGACTGGACATGGACAACCAAACCCACCCCAGGAAAAACCAACATCATCATCTCACCTCCACCATCTAAAAACCAAATACAAAAAGAACTCGCCTATCTAAATAGTACACCAAAAGAAACCGAACAATCCTCACAATCATTTTTCCCCAACAAAATTTCTACTCCTTTACTTTCTACCCTCATCGGTCTAATGTTTACGGTAATCACCATCCTCTTCATCAAAAAATTCCTCTAAGAAACCTGGAGACTATTTCACCAAGATCGGAAGCTCATCTACAAGGGGGTGACCATTATAGTCCCCCTATTATAGCGATACAACCTGACTCCCCCTTGAGGATTCGCTCTCGATCTTGGTAAAATAAAACACAAAAAAATAAAGAATGCGGGTGTGGTATCTGTTTCGAACCATTCCGAAGGCGCGAAGCAGGGTGTTGTCAATCCTGATCTCCCGTAGGGAGAGAATTGGATTGACAACGAAGCGCCGGAGGACAGAGTGAGGATACCGCTGGGTATCCGAACGTGTGAGAAACAGATACGCACACGCGTTCTATATAACAAATCCATGTCGGGTCATTCCAAGTGGTCACAAATTAAGCACAAGAAGGCTATTACAGACGCCAAAAAAAGCAAAATCTTCTCCAAGATTTCTGCTCTCATTTCTATTGCTGTAAAAGAAAAGAAAGACCCTAGTCCTGCGACGAATCCAAAACTCGCCCTTGCCATCGAAAAGGCAAAAAGTCTCAACATGCCACAAGACAACATAAAACGCGCCATCGAACGAGGAAAAGGGATTGGCGCAGGCGAAGAACTAGAACGTCTTCGCTACGAAGCCTATGGGCCCTATGGCGTAGCGTTTATTATCGACGCAGTAACTGATAACAAAAATAGAACGCTCGCGGAGGTAAAACATATTTTGTCACAACATAATGGGAAATTTGCCGCTATGGGGTCTGTTGTCTGGATGTTTGAAGAACGCGGAGAAATAGAGCTTGATACTCCCACATTAACTGAAGATCAAGAATTAGAACTCATTGAATCAGGTGCCCTTAATATCCAAAAAGAAAAAACAAATATTTTTATCTCTTCCGCCCCTTCATCCCTAGAATCGCTAAAAACAAAACTCAACGAACTTGGGCTCTCCTTCTCTCGTGCCGAAACTCTTCTCGTCCCAAAAGAAACAATCTCGTTAGATGACAAACAAAAAGAAGAAATACTCATTCTTCTCGATGCACTAGATGAACAGAACGAAGTCGATGAAGTTTACACCAACGCAGAACTATAAAAAGTTCTAAATGTTCTATCAGCCTTCGGCTTTGTTCTAAGTGTTTTTACAACTAGAACAACTAGAACAACTAGAACAACTAGAACATGACTATTCTTGGTATTGATCCTGGCACAACACGCATTGGCTTTGGGATTGTTGAAAAACAAGGAGGCAATTTTCGAGCCCGTACCTCTGGCTTGTTCGCCTCTCCTCACGACCCCTTTCTTTTTGAAAAAGAGCTGCTAGCACTTCTCAAAAAATATAAACCCGACGCAGTAACCATAGAAAAAGTATTCTTCGGGAAAAACCAAAAAACAGCGCTCGCAGTAAGCGAAATGCGCGGAGTTATTAAATTTATTATTCAAAAACAAAAAATACTTATACTTGAATATACCCCTCTTGAAATCAAACAATCGATCACCGGATATGGAAGAGCAGAGAAACAACAGCTCGAAAAACTGACATTAAAAATACTAAATATCTCAAAAAAACCTCGCTATGATGATGAAAGCGACGCACTTGCTATTGCCTTGTCCGGCGCACTCAGCTATCCTATGTATATCAAAACCAGGAAGTAGAATTTGGACTGTATAAAAAAGTTCGCCAATAGGCGAACCTGTCAAAATTTCACTTCCTGGAAAACACGCAACTAGCGCTGTTCGGTAACCTCGTACGTAGTAGTGCCTGAGCTTGTCGAAGGCCTACATTTCTTTAAGGAAACCCTTCGACTTTGCTCAGGGAATATCATGTTTCCGAACAGCGCCATACGGGGTTGACAATATAATATTTGTGATGCAAGCTAAAACTAGCTATTTCACATTACTCTCTCAGGGATTCTGTCGTATTTTTTCTGGATGTCCCAGAAAAAAGGATGCCTAAGGGAGTAGCAACCAAAAAAGAAAGGGAGGGTGAAGGGATGATGACACTTCCAAAAAAATGTCTACCAAAAGAGGATATTATTGTCGCTTTGGAACAACTCTTACGAGAGATGGATCACAAACGTATTAAGTTTGACCACAAAGAAGACACGCGTGGACACATATTTTCAACAATTTTCCAGGCTAAAAATATCCCCATTACCATCCGCCTTATAAGAAAAAATGATAAAGAATTTGTCCTTGAGTGTATCTGTACCTGTCATGGACGTTATCAATATGACCTCTGCGAAAAAAGAGTACGAGGGGCAGCAGGGACACTGTATGATTATCTTTTTCTTCAATGGAAAGGAATTTTACCAAACTAGAATGAAATAGAAGACCCGCATGGGGTCTTTTTTATTACAAAACAAAAAGATCAACAATGTAAGTTGGTAATCTCTATACGCCGAGTATAATAAGAGAGTACTTATGAAACAATTCCCCTCATCACAACCAAAAAACACAGAAAATATAGAATTCGAAAAAAACCTCGAACGAGGACACTATACAGGTATTCTGGAAAACTACATGGAAAAAACAAAATGGAGTAGAGAACGTGTTGCGCGCGACGCGTGGCAAAATTTTTTTGATGCAAACAAATTTACGCTCGATGGACTCGGACTCGAGACACAAGAAGACAAGGATGGTACAACAATAAGTATTAAAGGTTCTGCTGAATACCCCTATACACGACTTCTCCATTTGGGTGGTGGATACAAAGAAGATCCAAAAAAATCTGCAGGAGGACACCACGAAGGGACAAGAATCATAGCACTTCACATGCTTCGCGACTTTGGTTTTTCAAAGATTCTCTTTCGGTCTCAAGATTGGGAACTTGAATTCTATCTCGATGAACCCCCAAGGGGGTCCACAGAGGAAAAAAATCTACGCGGACTATATATCAGACTGAAAAAACACAACACACCACGCGAAGGAAACGATATTTTTCTTAAAAGTAATGATCCTGAAATGGCAAGAATCTTTAGCGATGCGCGCGATCTTTTTTATCACAGTAATAATCCCGATTTTCAAAATCCAACCGTAGATAACAAAAAGGCAGGATTTTCGCTTCATTTTGGAAAACCGGGAAATTTCTACCTAAATGGGCAGAGGATTAGTTACGATGTGCGTGGAAAATGGGAGACACTTCCTAATTTCACATTTTGGTCCCACGAAACGCCCGAAACACCGAGGTATACCATCGATCCCTCTCGAGATAGAGACGTAATCACGGAACGCGAGGTTGATCTCGTATATCTTGAATTTCTTGTCAATTCTCTTTCAGAAGAGGAGCTTGAAAAAACACTAAAAGCACTTGAACCGTTTTATGCCCTCCCCAACAGCCCCCTCGGATACGATCGGGAGCGACACATTGGGGATAATCTTTTACGACTTGTAGTGAATCGTCGCATGTCTCTTGGTGATGTCCCAACATTTGATAAAAACTTTGTCGCCCTAGATGAACAGGATTTTCTTGAAACCTTGAAGGGACTTGGATTTATCCCCTGCCACCCCTTTCTTGCGAACATTGGAATGATGCGCGCTTCAGAGATGAAAAATGAAATATTGGAACTACAAGAATACACCCCCACACCAGAACATGAAAAACGCATCGAAAGTCTACAATCTCTTGCGCGAGATATTTTACAGACCACTGACACACGAACAATTGCTCATGTCGAAAATCTCCTCGGCGTTGAGCGAGGAGATACTGTCGGGACACTTCAACGCCTCTCCGACCTTAACGCAAAGAAGATACGCCTCTTTGAAGGAAAACACCCTTATCTCAAAGGTCTCTATGATGAGCAGTTTGTGTGGGTAAGCAAAGACTCGCTTGAAACGCCAGACATCGAAGATGCCCTCGCTACATACCTCCACGAGCTATGCCATAAATTCGGCAACGATCAGTCAGAGATATTTTCTTACGCTCTCACTGATGTACTACGCCGCCTCGCAAAATATGCACGAACCAACCCAGAGGGTATGCATACTATACAACAAGAGTGGGAAGCAGTGCGTATTGATCGTGCGTGGAAAACAATACAAGACCTCAACGTACATCTTTCTAATATAGCGTTGGGCGAAGACCCCTTTAAAAGACGGCAGCGCCTTGATTCTCTAAATATCACGGACGATCTTGCGCAATCATTAGAAAAAATAGTAGTAACTCATTTCACACACGAAGATACAACCACCGCAATAAAACAAATCTTTGGTAGTATCCAGAGAGATCCCCTTTTGGAGCAGTGGGGGTTACTCACACAACCTTCTGCAAATTATCCTCCTCCTCCATCCAACGAAGAGACAAGAATACTAAAAGAAGCAAATAACCAACTCTGGAACATAGACTCCTTAATACGAAAACTTCAGGAACAAATAAATGCAAAACTTGGACAACTTAGTACGAATCCAACCATTCAACAACGTAAAGATGGAAAATGGGCCATTAAACGTGAGAAGCTTGGCATTCCTCAACTCGAAGCAGAGATTGAATTAAAGAAGAAAGAAAAGAAGAAAATCTTTGAATCTGTAAAAGAATTACGTGAAAAAGAAGAACGCTATGAACACTCTGAACGTATTCTCCTCTCTTTTTTACAAAAACGAAACCCTATTACTCTCTATGGTATTCCCTTCGACCCATTCGATATATACGCAATTTCTAACTTTTTTCCGGCATCACTAAAACTCCTTCTTCTTCGATGGGAAAAGAAAACCTTTAACCATGAACTCTTTAAAAAAGAATTCTCCGAACTTCTCGAATGGGCAAAAACACAACACATTGCCCAACAGGAAAAAATCAAAAAAACAATAGGAAACGAAGTATTAAATGCCTATGAACGAGCACAAAACAATGCAACCCCTCTCACATTCGCTTACGCACAGCTCTGCCACGAAGCCCTCGAAAATATGGCGTAACAACGTTATAATAAAAAGTTATCATTGTTTCTATGCCCTAATTACTAACTACTAAGCACTCGTCTATGTACCAACAAAAATCATTCGATCATCTTTTAGGAACCCCCGGATTTAGCGACACACTACTCACCAACCATTTCACGCTCTATCGGGGATATGTAACAAACACGAATAAGCTTTCCGACACTCTTAAAACACTGCTTCAGGAAGATAAGGGGGGAACTCCAGAATATGCAGAATTAAAGCGCCGATTGGGTTGGGAATATAATGGCATGCGCCTCCATGAGTATTATTTTGGAAACATGTCGCAACAACCAAAAGCACGAGACGCAAATTTCCCCCTCCGAACGGCGCTTCAAGAACAGTTTCAAAGCTATGAATTATGGGAAAAAGATTTTAGAAACACAGGGTCAATGCGTGGAATAGGATGGACTATCCTCTATAAGGACATGGGGACTGGAAATTTATTTAACACGTGGGTTACCGAGCACGACATGGGCCATCTCTCTGGCGCCACCCCCCTTCTTGTCCTCGATGTATTTGAACATGCCTACACGCTCGACTATGGACTAAAACGCGCAGACTATATTAACGCATTCATGAACGCAATCGACTGGAACATCGTCGAACAACGCTATGCCTAATTGTCATTCCCGTGAAGGCGGGAATCTAGTATTATAACCTTTCATTATATGAATAATTCTCTTGAACGTAGTTTGGAAAAACTTGGTCTCTCCGAAAAAGAAGCAAAAGTATACCTTGCCACCCTCGAGCTTGGTCAAGCCACCGTGCAGCAGATCGCGAAAAAAGCAGAGGTACAACGCCCTACTGCCTATGTACTTCTCGATTCGCTTATTAAGGATGGTCTCGTAACCAATGTCGATGTCGGTAAAAAAACCCTCTTCGTAGCAGAAACTCCCGAGCAGCTCGATCGCCTTATAAAAAAAGAGGAGGTGGAACTTAAAGAAAAACACGAACGCCTCGAAGAAATAATCCCCGAACTTAAAGCACTTTTTAATCTTTCAGAAAACAAACCTAGGGTAAAATTCTACGCCGGCAAGGAGGGTATCATCGCAATACAAGAAGAATTCACGCGCGTTGCAGAAACGCAAA
>JACRHX010000049.1 GCA_016211955.1 Parcubacteria group bacterium
ATTATCGTCATTGCACTTTTGGCGTGTAATACTTAAAGTAATTTAGGGTTATCTTTCAACAAGCTTAGGAATTATTATGTAGAGACATAAGACCGAGAATTCTCGGTTTTTTATTTCACAACTGACAACTGAATGAGGTTCAACCTCATTCAGTTGTAGTATTCGTACTAAATTGTGGAATGGTTTGAAAGAGATGTTTTATAATTCATCCATTACCCTTTGGCGAGGACGATGCCGATGACTTTTTTTGCGCCGTTGCGTTTTAAAATTTCTGCAGCGGAGAGGAGGGTGGAGCAGGAGGTGGCAACATCATCGACGAGGAGAATTGTCTTGTTTTTTATAAGATGCGTTGTTTTTTGTTTTAGGGAAAAAAGATGTTCTGCATTTTTAATGCGTTTTTCTCTTGATTTCATTTGTGCCTGAGGGGGGTTGTTTTGCGTGCGCACGAGTATGTCGTGGAGAGGGAGGTGATAATGTTTGGCGATAAGATTGGCGATAAGTTTTGCTTGATTGAATCCGCGTGTACGTTCTCGTAGTGGGTGAAGAGGGATGGGTGCCACAACTACATCATTTTTTTTTGAGGCGAGAAACGGGAGTAATCCCGAGGTGTTGAGATAGGAGATAAGTATGGTTCCAAGATCGTGGCACAGGCTTGTCACCTGTTCGTATTTGTAGAGATGAATGAGATCGCGTATGAGGGAAATGTGATACGAGGTTGCGTATCCAATAGCGTCGAGGGGGGAGGAGTGACAAACGGTAAAAGAAGAAAGGCGCTTTTCGCATACGGTGCAATAGAGGCTGCTTTCTGTGGGTATGGTGAGTATGCATTGATTGCAGAAAATATGCGGATCTTCGAGGTAGGATGCGCACGCTATACATTGTGCTGGAAAAAATATATTTGTGAAGTTTTTTGCTATGAGGTGTGCACTGTGGATAATGTTTTTCATAGAGAGTGAGATATAATAAACATATGTCTTTCTTTGGTCCCAAAAAAGTGTTGGGGTTAGATATTGGAACCTCTTCTATAAAGATAGTTGAACTTGCATTAGGAAAGCAACCTCAGATTACTAACTATGGTGTCATCGAAAACGTAAATCATCTTACCCAACCCAGTAAATCGCTTCAATCGAGCGCTCATGCAATGGGTCCTGAAAATATCTCTGATCTTCTTAAGCAACTTTTGGTAAAAACTGGTATACGAGGAGGTGATGTCTATATAACCTATCCTATTTTTTCATCATTTGCGACATTGCTTGAGTTTCCCGCATTGAGTCCCGAAGAGGTGGAACGTACCATTTCATATTCTTTTCGACAATACGTTCCCCTTACGCCAGAGGAGACGGCATACGAATGGGTTGAGGCGGGAGAAAAAAAGGTGACTCAGCCAGGAGGTGCAGAGGGCGAGGGTGCTATGAAAAAACTTTTTTTTCTCACCGCAATTTCTAAAAAAATTGTCGCAAATTACACCACGGTAGTACAGAGAGTCGGATTGGGCTTGAAGGGCATAGAGTCTGAAACATTAAGTGTGTTACGTATTATTCGTGCTACCTCATCTCTCGAAGGGAGAGTTGTCGCAGTGTTTGATATTGGGGCGTATGCAACAAATATTATTGTTATAAGAAATGGATATGTGGTGGTAAATCGTGGACTTGATAGTGGTGGTGGGGATATTACTCGTTCTATTGCTCGTGGTCTTGGGGTGGATGGTTCCCACGCGGAAGATATTAAGAAACATCAGGGTCTTACCTATACTGCAGAGCAAGCAGCAGTATATCAGCTTGTCTATTTTGCGCTTGATTCCATTCTTGAAGAGGCGAAGAGGGTGTTTGGGATGTATAGGACAAAATTCGATGAGTCTATTAGTGAAGTAGTGATTGTAGGAGGGTCAAGTTCGTTAAAGGGGATAGAGGGATACTTTTCTGAAAAATTTGGCATTACGACAACAGTATATACTCCGGGACACTATTTTGGTGTGAAACCAGAGGGGGTTGTCGCGCTAGAAAGGGCATTTCCTCAGCTTGCTGTGGCAATGGGCGCAGCCCTCAAAGGCAAGGAGTAAGACTCCGCGCATTTAGCGAATTGCTTCGTTATAAGCTCCGATACTCTTTCGCTGTATCATCTGTAATACAGCTCAGTCCGTTTCTCGCTTATGCCTCACACTTCATCTAAATGCACGGGTCTTAATTAAAAAATATGTGGATAAGTGATTCTTTTTGCACACCTTGTGTGACGCGTGGTGTGATATAATAAGGTGTAGAAATATGTCGGAAGAAATCCGTCGAAAAAGTAGCACAGCCTTCCCGAGCGTGATTCATGCAAAAGGGGCTGTCGAGGTGGTTTGGTTTTCAACTATGATACAATGGGGCCTTCTTTTGTTTATTCTCACCCTTGGTTTTTATATGGCGATGCAATACTGGTATCTTCCTAACATTACCGACGATACCACCTCTATCCTCTCCGAGACAAGGAAGCTCTCTGACGAAATTCCTAAGGATAAACGTGATCAAGTGCTTGCTACGTATTCACAGGTATTGAATATTAAAAAATTATTAGGTAGTCATGTTTATTCCTCGAAATTACTTACGTGGCTTGAGAAAAATACGCATGTTGGTGTTTTTATTGATACTACTACCATCTCAATTTTACGGAATACTATTGATATTTTAGGAAAGGCACAAGACAAGGACGGTATCGCTGAACAGGTAGCTGTTTTTGAATCATTACCAGAGGTAAAAAGTGTGAAGCTTTCTGATGTTCAACTTCAGACAGCTCCTGCAGGGTTTCACATCATCATCACATTAAAACCAGGCCTTACTTCTACATTAGAATAATATGATAAGCGGCACCGCTAAACAATTTATATCAATTCTTTTTGGGGTTGCTTTATTTCTTGGTTCTATTGTTATCATCGCGACACTCGATAACCCTATTGTTTCTGATATCGTGCAGGCAAGGGTTGATAACGCAAATGCTTATCGTGAGTTTGAGACTCAAAAACAGCTTATTAGTGAAGCAAAAGCCACTCTGCAGGACTATGAAGATCTTGGAAAAACAATAGAAGGTTTTGGTTTTGTGCTTCCTACGAACATAGAATATGGTGAACTTGTAAATAATGTTCTTGGACTTGCGGGGGCAAATGGTTTAAGGGCGGGGAATATGACGTTTTCTCAAGGTGACATTTCTGCGCCACCACAGCCTGATTTGCCAACCAAGGGTTTTGGCACAATGACCGTAAATCTTGCCCTTGAAGGACCCTATGGTGGTTTTAAGTCATTCATAGAAAAACTTGAAACAAATTCGAGACTTTTTGATATAAAAGAAGTACAAGTATCTCAACAAGGTGAAACATTGCATTATCAACTTACCATCGTCGCTTATTATCAATCATAAATGGCTATTATTCTTGAACAAAAGAAGAAACCTTTAGGATCAACGACGGTCGTTGTGGGTGTTTTGGTGTTATGTGTCCTTGGGCTGGGTGCTTATTTTCTTTTCTTCTTAAGAGGAGGAGAACCACAAAAAACATCTCAAGGCGACGCAACGGGCGGTATTACAAAAATAAATAAGGATGAATTTATTAATCTAAAGGAGAATAAGACATTTAGTATTTTGCAACAATATCCGCGACTCAATCCCGATACTATTAAGATGCATCTAGGGAAGACAGATCCCTTTCAAAAATTCTAGAACGTTTACGTTTGGCACACTTCTTTGTCAAAAGCTTTGGTGCTCGACGCGATAGTATCTGACTATCGCTTACTTTGCTCCTCGCTTTTTCCTCGAATTGTACTCAAACATGAACGTTCTAGCGGAAATAAGTAATTTTTAGTACATATTCATGGAACAGGAGAATATTTTAGCTGCTTTAGTTCAACGAGGGTATCTCGCCCAATCTATTCTTGATCGCCTCCGTAAGGAGGCTGAGTTATCGGGGAAGACGGTTGAGTTTTTACTATACGATCGTGCGATTGTTGACGATAAAATTATTGCACAGACTAAGGCCGAGCTTACGGGTATACCCCTCAAGGTTTTCAAGAAGGAGGAGCAAATTCCTATTGAGGTGTTACAACTCATTAATGAGGAGATGAGTCGAACGTATG
>JACRHX010000050.1 GCA_016211955.1 Parcubacteria group bacterium
GCTAAAGGTCGGAGATATTTTTAGGTAACTATACATATGAAATTAGTTAAAATAACGAGTGCTCTCTCTTCTCTTGCAGCTTTCGTGCTTGCATCGCCTGTGTGGGCAATTGATGCGCAAACGACTCCCTCTACGTTTTACAGCAAAGGCGATTTGGAGCCTCTTACAAAACCGAGTACTTTGATTACAAGTCTCAGTACACTTTTTACCAATCTTTTCCTTGCCATATCTATCTGGTTCTTTTTTCTTGCGGGGTATAAATATATGACAGCAGGAGGGGATCAGGAAAAATTCACCGAAGCGCGAAAAAACATGGTCTATGCCATGATCGGTCTCGTGGTGGGGCTTGGCGCATACGCGATGCCACAAATTATTGCGATATTTTTAGGAAACGCAAAGTCCGGTTTTTAGTCTTTTTAGTACGACAAAACCCCGAAAGAGGGGTTTTGTGTTTTTCTTGCTTCATATTGATCGTCTTACACAATTGTATTTTCTTTTTTTGTGGTATACTACAAATGATATTATTTAGAAACTTCACTATCAATAGTGTCTGAGCTTGTCGAAGGCTTATCCAACAAACATGTTCACTATCACACGTACTTTTCTCGCTCTTTTTGCTTATTTACTCGCATTGCCTGTTTTTGCTTTTGAGTTAAAGGAAGATCCACGTTTTTATAAAACCGATAATATTGGTGCTTTAACAAGTCCGACAGGTTTTATAGAGGGAATTACTTCATTTTTTAGTTATCTTTTCCTTGCTCTATCTATTTGGTTCTTCTTTCTCGCTGGATATAAATATATGACAGCAAACGGTGAAGCCGAAAAATTCACCGAAGCGCGAAAAAACATGGTCTATGCCATGATCGGTCTCGTGGTGGGGCTTGGAGCATACGCGATGCAGGATCTCATTACAATGTTTTTAAAAAATGTGCCAACAGGAGGCTGGGCAGAATAGATACAACAAGCATGAAATTTATTTTATATAGTATTCTTTTGTTTATACCACTAGTAAGTTTGGCTGATTTTGAGGGTTCACAAATTAGCTATTCTTCTGGCATGTTCGGTCGTCTTGTTATGGGTATCGTCTCATTTCTTGGAAGTCTTTTTCTTGCGGGTGGGGTTGTTACTATGTTGTATGCGGGCTATGTGTTTTTCTATGCAAATGGTGAAGTGGAGAAGGTTACAGAAGCTCGAAAGAACTTGATTTGGGGAATCATAGGTCTTATTGTTGGACTTTCAGCATATATTGCACCAGAGCTTGTTAAAAATTTACTTCAAGGATCTTCCTAACATGAGATTTTCTGCTGTTGTTCATTTTTTTTTCTCTCTTGTTGGATACGTGCTTGCTTTCCCCGCTTTTGCAGCTGGGCTAAAAGCGAGTGGAAAACTTCAGGATAATTTTTACCAAACAAAAGATTTAGAGCCACTCACCTCTCCCGCTCGTCTGGTTAATGGACTTTCTATCTTTTTTAGCACTCTTTTCCTTGCAGTTTCTATTTGGTTTTTCTTTCTCGCTGGATATAAATATATGACAGCAAACGGTGAAGCCGAAAAATTCACCGAAGCGCGAAAAAACATGGTCTATGCCATGATCGGTCTCGTGGTGGGGCTTGGAGCATACGCGATGCCACAACTTATTTCGACTTTCTTATTGGGGGCTCCGGGTGGGTTTGGGGATAACAGGGGGGGGCAGTAGTAGTGAGTGGCCTAATTCTTCTGGTCCTCAACCTCTTTAGTTTTTTTAAGACTTAAGATAAACAAATAGTTTTTGATAGGCTTCTTTGTTTGGGTGGGTGATGTGGGTTGTGATTGGTTTCCAATTAGGAAAAAAACCCGTGTTTGTAATCACTATTGCTCCTAATGATAATTCAGCGAGCAGTTTTTTTTCTAGGCGTGGTAGGAGTTCTCTAGGAAGGTAGATAAACACTACATCTGCTTTTTGCACGTTTATCTCAAATATATCTTGATAAACAAAGAAAATGGGTTTGTTTAGGATTATTGCCTTTGTTTTTGCCAATACTATTCTCCATTTGCTGTTGTCGAATCCATAGATAGTAAGATGTGGCAATAATTTTTTGATCGTGAGGGTAAGAGTACCCTTTGAACAGCCAAGATCATAGAATGTTTTTGCGTGAGGGGCGTGTTTCCTGACTATTTCATAGATTTTTTTTCTTGTACGCATTTGTGTGGAAGTGCTAATACCGCCAAGAATGTTGTCTCCAAGAAAGATGAAATAGGTAAGACCTACCATCCAAAATAGGACCAAGATGGGTTCATACATAGTATTTCTTTACCATATCAACAAGTGCCTTTCCAACATTTTGTGGGCTTCCCTCTGCTGGAAAGTGGTGGATATCGATGTAAGGAAGGCTGTTGAGCTCTAAGATTGCAGTTCGTTGTTTTTTCCACGAACGTGTAATATCTTCAGCGAGAAAGTCCATGCCTACAAGTTTAATATTAAAAAGTGTTGCAACACTTCGAAAAAGATCGAGGTTGTCCTCGTGGATCGAAGGCGTGACGTCTATGGGGTCTCCCCCTAGATCAATTATTCCTTTTTCTTGTAGTAAAATCCTCTCCCCTTTTTGTGGAATTGAGACGAGTGAAAGCCCCCGTGTTCTAAGAAGACGTTCGCTCGTATGATCGTAGGTGATATGATAGAGCGTTGTGGTTTTATCGGGGGCCTTTTTACGACGAGGTTCTTTATTTTTTATTGTGATAAGTTCTTCTATTGTTTGGGTTCCATCTCCTACTACATTTGCGGGGATTCTTTTTGCGCAGGCTACAAATTGCGCATCGACTACGGTGGCGCGAAATAAGGTTGTATTTGAGATGAAGCGTTCTATGATTACACACGGATCAAGACGAAATACTTTTTTGATTGCAAGCTTTAACTCTTTTTCGTTTTGGACATTAAATGTGCAGTGACGACTTGCCGATCCATTGCGTGGTTTTACCATGAGAGGAAAACCGAGTTGTGTTCCATAGAAAAACGCTTTTTTTTCATTAAAGAACCAAAAATGCCTTCCTTTTGGTGTAGGGAGACTGTTCTGTTCTAGTTTTCGTTTGACGTATATCTTGTCGTCTATTTTTGTACTTTCTGTTGTGTTGGTGTGTTCTGCGGCGGGAAGCCCCTCAAATGAATGAAGTTTTTCTTTGTATCGTACAAAGAAGGTGTTGCTA
>JACRHX010000052.1 GCA_016211955.1 Parcubacteria group bacterium
CGCTTGTTTGCCAGGTTGTTCAACGCGACCGCGTTGAGCTTGCTCCGATGCAGACCAGCCTCCTCTCCGATGAGGAACTGGCCGGCCTCGGAGGTCAGCCCGACCATGGCGGCGAACTCGGCGATGTTGAGGGAAGCACCCTTCTTCTCGGCAGCCGGGATGACATCCTCGCTCCACTTGATGGGGCTGTCCTTGCGGACGAAGCGCACATTGAGGCTCATCGCCTCTTCGGTCAACGGCTGGATCTTAACTTCCTTGCCCGCCTCCTTCTCGGTGGCGTTCATGGTGGCGGCGTTGGTAGGTTTTGTTTGGGTCTTCATGGTGAAGTCCCCTTTCAGTTAGTACTCAATCATTCCTGCACGTTGTTACACGTTTAGTACAGAAAGAGCCCGATGGTGCTATGATCCTTTGCTTGCGCATTATCACATAGCACCATCGCGCCCTTCCTGCTGATTGATACTATCCACCAAAAACAATTTCTGGATTCCCGCTTTCGCGGGAATGACAATCAGATTTCAATGTTCTATGTCCCCATTATACACTATCCTGATAAATCTGTCAACCCCGTTAGAAGTAGAAGAAACGTTTTTAACATTTAATACGTCTAAACACCTTATTTTTAGTTTCTAGACATTAACATGTTTTGTCTACTTCTAACGGGATTCATCCACTTGTTATGGGTTCGACACAGCTCTCGTCATTCCGAATGCAATGAGGAATCTCTCGATATAAAGCCAATGCTGATAGAGAGATCCTTCGCTGCGCTCAGGATGACTTGATTGTTTCTGGTTGTATTATATCAAACCTACAGAAAAAGTCAAGGGCAAGACTGGATGTCCTACGCTACCACATCAATTTTAGGAAGTCCGACTTCTACCGACAAAAGCCCCCCCAATTTAAATCCTCCAAAGAATGGAGGATATCTATTTTTATATTAGTGCCTGTCAAACATGTGCCAAATGGCGGATTTTGAAGCTTCAAAGTCTCTTCCAAGAAAAGCCAACATGGTTCCAAATCTACGAATATGTGATACGTACATCCATGGAGGCATCTTATCTAAAACAGTTGCCTTCGCTGCCTTGATGTTCATAACGATCTCACCTGGAGTAAAAAACCGCTTTTTCTTAATCTCCTTCTTATCGATCGCCTCTGACATGCTCAATACTTCAGCAAGAACAGTGACCACGATACTCACGCCACCATCCTCGTTTTCCTTAGAATCAACTCTGTACAATCCCCAAAAGGGGTTAATAGTCAAACCCGCCTCCTCCAAAGCCTCACGAAAAAGTGCCCGCTCAATGACAATAAGAAGATCGTCGACGCTAACTCCCTCAAGAAGCCTCGAAACGATAGCGTTCTTTTCCGTCTTAGTAAGACTCGATTCGTGTACCTCATCACCCTCTAAAAAATCACCCCTATCAATACCGCCCCCAGGAAACCCCCACCCCTCTGGCTTGGTAAATTTCTCTCCGCTACCCTTCACACATTCTTCCCTTTTTTCAAAAACAAGACACACCTCGAGATCGTCAGAAGAAATCCCTCTTTGGTTCGAGAGGCATGTGAGAATATCACCCTGTCCACTTCTCAATCGAATAGGGACACAAAAAACCGATACATGATCCAGACTCCCCTGATTGCCATCAAATACTTCCTGGAGCTTATGTCGTAAACGATCCTTGCTTAAAATATCGGCAGAATATACTCGTTGCCGCGTTTTCATTTTACTACCTCCTTGTTTAGGTGCTAAAACAAAAATACCACAAACGATATGGTTTAGTCAATAGCCACAAAGATCAGTCATCCTGAATACAATGAAGGACCTCTCTTCTACCACCTAGCTACTATCGAGAGATCCTTCGGCTGATGCCTCAGGATGACAAAAAGCAGTATGTTTTAAATCTTTTCTACTCGTTCTACGTAGAGTTTCGTTTGCGTATTCACACGCACCGTATCGCCTTCATTAATAAAAAGAGGTACTGCTACCTCGGCCCCCGTTTCGAGCTTTACGATTTTTGTCCCCCCCTGGGCCGTATTACCTCGAATGCTTGGTGGGGCCTCAACAACTTTGAGATCCATCTTAACAGGAAGTTCGATGTTCAAAAGTTTCTCATCTGCCATAATGGCCTCAACAATAGTGTTTGATTTTAGAAAAATAGCACTATCCCCCAACGTTTCCGACGCTAAAGTAAATCGATGTGAAGGCTTATCTTCTTCGCAAAACCAATACTCACCCTTATTGGCATAAAGAAATTTAATAGGCTTCTTCTCCACTTCTACCTCTTCAAACTTATCGGCGGGTTTAAAATTACGACTCAACACCGCCCCCGTTCTCAGGTTTTTAATTCGCGTCTGAACATTTGATCCTCCGCGACCAATATGTTGATGTGCCACCTCAAGAATCTCATAAGGATCCCCGTCGACAAACACAACCTGTTTTGGTTCTAGGTCATTAATAGTAAGCATACATCTGTATACTACAAAGGAAGGCCTTCGACAAGCTCAGGCACTATCCATCACGATGTCGCTAAACAACGACATATCTACTTCACCGATTTTAAGGATTCTTCGATTGCTTTTTTGAGCTCATCGAGATTTACCTCCTTTTTGTGGGGGGCGAATTTGCGTTCCTCGCGGGGAGGGGCAGATAGTTTAAGCATCATGTCGAGATATGATGGCTGCGATTCCAGCGGAGGCTGTGTTCGTACGGGTCGTTCGGGTTTTCTTGTATAAGGTAGGCCTTCGACAGGCTCAGGCACTATCCCTAGGATTTCCTGACGAACACTTTGCTGTAATGCTGGTGGCATAGGAGGTTCTGCTCGCTGTTCTGATGCCGCGGGCGTAGGCGGCATGCCACCGCCTCTTGGGCGCGTAGGGGGAAGAATCTTTCCTGCTTGAATAAGCTTGAGACAATTTTTGCAGTATACTGCGCGTTTTGGATCTGGCTGAAAAGGAATTTGTGTTTCCGCAGTACAATTCCAGCACACAGCATTAAACATCTCGCGTTGTGGTTGTGCATCAATACCAACACCCCTCGCTTCTCCGCGAAGAGGCGTGTCAGAAGTGACACCATCGGTACCACCATCCTTGTCAGAAACAAAGGTAGTACCCAGCCATTCATTAATAATCTCATCCACACGTTCGCGTGTTATAGAATACGTATCATAAGAATACTTGAGAATCTCATTATAAAAAGTATGTTCGGGTCGAGATACGGGGGGAAGGGTAATTGCGGAAAAAGGAGGGGACGTCGCTCCATCAATCATAAGTTTCATGGCCACCTGCGCACGAGGAAGATTTACAAAATCATTCATAAGAAAAACAGGGAACATCTCTTTTTCAAAAAACTCCGCATCATCCGCGCCAATACGAAAGACGATCATGGTTCCTACGTTTCCCACCACAGCATCACGCACTGTTTCATCCATCTGGGTCATGTATTGATGGGCAACAATAAGGTCAAGGTGAAACTTGCGCGCTTCGGCAAGAATAGCAGCAAATGATTCGGTTGCAAAATGCTGAAACTCATCGATATACAAATAAAAATCTTTTCTAACTTCTTCGCGTGGGATATCGATTCTACTCATTGCAGCAAGTTGTAATTTTGTTGCAAGCAACGCTCCCAACAATCTACTATTGTCCTCACCGATCTTCCCACGAGAGAGGTTGACCAAAAAAATCTTTCCTTC
>JACRHX010000051.1 GCA_016211955.1 Parcubacteria group bacterium
CTTTGATTGATTTTTTTGCATGTTTTACATGGTTACGCTAAAACAAACCACCTCACTTTATAAGATAGTTCACCTATCATTATATCAAGGAAACAACAAAAAAACACGTCTTGTATGTAAAACGTGTTTTTGTTCAAAGTTTATGTTACTCCTCCTCTACCCTACTATTTTCTTCTTCTCTTTGTAACTTCTTCTCTTCCGTCTCCACCTTCACAGTCTCAACTCCTCCAACCCCCTCCTCTTCCATCTCCTTAATCTCCTCCTCGCTCAGAGGCTCTGATACAGAGACAAGTACCATTTCTGGGTCTGTTACAAGCACAACCCCTTCAGGTAACATGATATCTTTTGCGTGAATTTGACTATCAAACGTTGTGAGAGAAGACAACGAAACAGTAATCTCGTGTGGCAAGTGTTGTGGTAACGCCTCTACTTCAATCTCGGAAGCCACCTTGACTACGATGCCATGAAGATCCTCCTCGACAGGCGCTACATCAATAAATTCAATAGATACCATTGCTTGAGTAACCTCATCTAATGCCACGGCATATAAATCAACATGTAATACATCTCGCGTAAGATTATCCTTGGGCACATCATGAATAAGAACAGGAAATCTCTCCTCACCTCCATCGTTATTAGTAATAACAACCTCAATAAGCGTATTTTCACCCGCCTCTCGGTAAACTCCTAAAAACTCCTTTTTATGGAGAGTTAGGTTCGTGGTAACAACCTTATTGCCATAAAGTACCGACGGTACAAAACCGGCCCGCCTTAAAGTAGCCAATGGCTTTCCTACCACCTCCCGTTTTGATGCATTAAGTATCAACATACCAGGTAGTAGAAAGTCGACTATCCTTATCGACTTCTACTTATAAAGTTAATTAGTATTTTTGATATAAAGACCAGTATAGAAAAAATCCCTACAGTCGACTTTTCATACAATCCCTAGTTACCTGCTTCGTATTTCTATGTCATTCCCGCGAAGGCGGGAATCTAGGAAGCATCGATACCCACTAGATTCCCGCCTTCGCGGGAATGACACGAAAAGAGAATTGGTTAGTTGGAAATGGTATCACTACCCGACATACCATATAATTATGACACTATATCAGATTACCAAATAAATACAAGACTTCCCAATAAAAACACCCATGTATACATGGGTGTTTTTATGTTTAATCCGTTTTAGAAAGCGGTGGTTGTTGGCATGGCCGGTTGAGGTGCTACAGGCATTGGCTGTGGTGGCGGTGGGGCAGTCCTCATTCCAGAATCATTCCCCTCAAAAAATTGCCCCCACCCACTCGGTAACTGTGGCGTGCCCCCAAAGAATCCGGGACCAACCTCCCATGGTTTACGTTCTGTTTCTCCTGAATATTGACGAACGATACTCAAAAACTCATCTCTCATTGCCCAAAGTTCTTGGATATTTGTAGTAACTGCCTCTGGATCTTTAACCCCGTTCTTGAGTTCAGCTAAAATTTCACTACCGCTTGTTTTAATCTGACCAAGAAGGTCTTGAAGTTCACCTACATCAATTTTGTTTCTTTGAAGCGCACGAATCCTTGTAGTCATTTCATCTGTCATTTTCTTAAACTCAGAGGTAAATCCACCAAAATTATTATTTACCATGAGAAGAACCTGATATATCTGTCGAAAATCATTTGCCTGATCGTAGAATTTCTGTTCAAGGACACTCATCGCCTCACGCGCCTCCCCCTTACCCACTAATTCCTCCGCCTCTCCCTTACTCGCCCTGAGCGATGTCGCACCCCCCTCTAAATCAGCATAGAGATGTGAAACATCGATATTTTTCTTTGCGAGACGGGCTACCATATTCTTTGCTTTTACGAGGTTGCGTTCTATATCCACCAACTCTCTACTTACTTGACGTGACACATCTGGCCATCTTGAAATTAACTCAAGCTCAGATCGATATTGATTTAAGCTGGAAAAAAACTCAGGGAGATCATCAATACCGGCCTTATCCAACTCATCCCACGTCTTTGCATTTTTAATTACCTCGATTAATGCTTTAATTTTTGATAAGGTATCGAGTAGTTCCTGCGGAATCTTTGTGTTTCTTTTCACCAGCGTATTAACTTTCTTTTCGAATGTCTTTACGTCCTGCTCCAAACGCTTCACTCCCCTCCTCATTTCTATAAGTTGCTGTGCCTCTTGTTGCGTTTCACGAATATACTGTTCTAACTCTCGTACATCTTGTTCTAGATTTGATATATCAGCTCCTTCGGGAAGTAGCTTCTCAAATTCATCAAATGATTTTGCCGATTTTGCTGCACTCAATATCTTCTTCAGCCGCTCTAAGCTTGCCTTCATTTCTGAGGAGATCGTAATACCGTTCTTTTCTAAACGCTGCAAATCGCGCTCAGAACGCTTCACCCCCGACTCTAAGAATCGAGCCCCTTGCTTAATGCGTGAAAAGTCTCCTTCCTGTTGCTGTCTGTCATTCATCACACACGCATTTCTCTGTTGATCCCAATGCTGCTCCGATGAACATTGTTGCTGTTTAGCCTGACAATATCCCGCAGTACCCCCTTGTGAAACCCATAGTTGCCCATCGGGACACTGCCCCTGATACACCCTGCAACTCTGCGACGCGGGATCCCAAGATTGACCCTGCGAACACTGTTTTACCTCTGCTACCTTACAATATCCTGCTGTACCACCCTGCGAAACCCACTGCTGACCCGCAGGACATTGGCTCTGTTGTGAATATGTCCTACATTTTTCTGGATCAGGCATACCAAAATTAACACTTGGAGCGCTCCCCGCATCAGGCATCCAAACATTTGCTCCGCTTGGTGTATTTGCGCATGCTTGTTTCAAATTTTCTACACGAACAGGATCTGCGTCATTTCTCACCCACGAACGCAATCCAAGTGAATTCCACACCTGCTCTCTTTGATTCGCTTGTTGATCAGAAGCCTTACAATATCCCGCACCACCCCCCGATGGTACGTACCAATATTGACCCGAAGAACACTGCTGTGTGTTTGAGGGAGAACAACCAGGTGTCGTCGTTGTATCTCCTTGTTTTGCTGATTTTGTCATCGATCCATCACAATACAAAGCCCTTCCAGAAGAATCGGTGGACATCTGATGACACCCATCACCCAATAATTGCTTTAATGAGGCGTCACATGTTGAATTTACCGTTGAAGTACAAGACCCCGCACCACCTCCGGGAGGAGAATACCAGTACTGTCCCGCTGGACACGCCTGTGGAGTAGTCTCTGCAGGACAACTTTCTACCTTATAGTTGGTCCCATTTGTAAGATAGCTCGGATAGTTGTAATCACATTTTCTTTCATTATTAAGCTGGCAATATCTTTTTCCGCCCTGATCCCATCTGCTATATGAAAAACCGGGACATGAATTAGCATCACCCGCATATGCTGTTGATGAGGTGCAATATCCTGCACCTCCACTTGGTGGAGTATACCAATATTGTCCTGAAGGACAGGTGTTAGATGTTGATGAAGTACAATATCCTGTCCCGCCGCTAGGTGGGGTATACCAATATTGACCCGAAGGACAAGTTGGCATCTGACAATAATTACTAGATGAATTCCAAGTACCACCCGCCTGTGTACAAGCTGTGCTAGAATCCCTACAATACCCTGCACCACCGCTTGGTGAGGTATACCACCATTGTCCTGAAGAACAGGTACCAGTTGCAGACGATGGTTTACATGTACTTGTCGCTGCATCCCACCATTCGCTCGACGAACACGAACCTACGGTTGCTGTAGATGATTTACAGGTTTTGGTTGAAGAATCCCACCACTGACCTGAAGAACAGGTTGGCATCTGACAATAATTACTAGATGAATTCCAAGTACCCCCCGCCTGTGTGCAGGCAGCACTCTGACTTTGACAATATCCCGCACCACCACCTGGTGGGGTATACCAATACTCCCCCGATGGACATGATCCTGTTGTAGTCGTCGATGACTTGCATGAATTGGTTGAAGAATCCCACCATTGACCCGAAGGACACGTGTTTGTGGTAGAACTCACGCAATTCGTTCCATTCCAATACTGACCCGATGGACAGGCAGTATTTGTAGTTGTAGTTGTTGTAGACGACTTGCATGAATTGGTTGAAGAATCCCACCATTGATCTGAAGGACACGTGGTAGATGTAGATGATATCTGCGCCAAATTTGCACGATAATGCAACAGAACTCTCTTTAGTGTTTCTGGAACGCGCAAATAAAACGCATCCGCGGGTGCTGGAGATGCGACAAAAAGCATTCCAGCAAGCATACACGAAAACGCTACGTAATGTAATAATTTTATTCTCATATGATTTATATATTTAAATTGATAATAAAACAACCTTGTGTAGATCTCTTAATTATAGAATACTCTACATGAAAAAAACTGAGTAGTGGATAACTCGTCCGAGCTTATATTTCAAAATAGCCGCGAAATATATTTTTTTTTATATACTGTTCCAACCCCTCCCTTCCAAAATATTCCATAAAAATTTTATTCCACAACGCCTCTTGTTGATGATAGGTATACATAATCATCCTTTCCTTTTGCACGAGTGACATTACCATGTCTACGGGGTTAAAGCTTACAAGCGTCTCTTCTCCCTGTTCATTCGCAAGATACTCCCCCACCCAATCAAGGTTCTCCCAAAACCGAAGCGTATGATCAAGTTTTGGATACACCTCCCCCATACGCATCAAATCCTCTCCCGCACGTGACCAATGTAACGCTTCTGGATTGACGTGGGGTATCTTGAGACGCCAATCGTTATCACCACCCTTTACAAGATAGCGTTGTATAACAAACCAAATCAATTTTTCACTTGACACGTCTACCCTTTCCTCTCTCACATCGCCACGCAATAAAGAAATGAGATGCGCAGAAAAAGGTTCTGACATTTCAGCGCTTTTTCGCACAAGATCAGAGTAGAATGGAATTTCATGAAGATAGTGAAACACCATACTCACCATACGTAACAACTCCCCGGAAACACCCAATTCAACAGGCAATACAAATATCACCCCAAGCTCCTTGAGATGACTTACATTGTGCCACTTC
>JACRHX010000006.1 GCA_016211955.1 Parcubacteria group bacterium
ATAATTTAAAAAATCCGAAGTTGGGGGGTGGGCTTATTAGCGCAGCAGGTCCTCTCTCAAACGTCCTCTTTGCGGGTCTTTTTGCCCTTGCGCTTCGTGGATTTGATCATTTTGGAGTTTTGAGTCCGATAACCACAATGCTTATAAACAATATCATTACTATTAATATAGTACTCACTGTTTTTAATCTCGTTCCTATCCCACCCCTCGATGGATCAAAAGTTCTTTTCGCTCTTCTTCCTCGCAAATTCATTGAAGTGCAGATGTTTCTTGAACAATACAGCATTCTTCTTTTCTTCGCTTTTATTTTTTTTGGATTCTCCTTTATTCGACCAATAATAGACATCTTGCTCTCTTTTTTCTTGTTTCGCGGGTAGGAACGTTGACGCAGAGAATAAATTCTGTTACATTTAAGCACTAATGGTAGAAAGCGATTAGTATGTTAGGGGTTAGTTTATTGGGACGGACACCCCGGAACCTAACAAACTAAAAGCTAAAACCTAATTATCATGCCTACAATTAATCAATTAGTGAAAAGGGGGAGGTTGGTTCCTCCAAAGAAGTCAAAGGCGCCTGCGCTTGATTCGACTTTTAATTCATTAAAAAATAAACCCATTGCATCATCATCTCCTTTTAAGCGAGGCGTATGTATTAAGGTGTCTACAACAACACCCAAGAAACCAAACTCTGCGTTGCGTAAAATTGCTCGTGTACGACTCACCAATGGTATGGAGGTGACGGCATATATTCCCGGAGAGGGACATAATTTACAAGAACACTCTGTGGTGATGATTCGCGGGGGAAAGGTGAAAGATTTGCCAGGTGTTCGTTACCATATCGTTCGAGGAAGACTTGATACCTCTGGCGTTCAGAATAGAAAACAACAGCGATCTAAATATGGCGCCAAAAGACCAAAAACGAAATAGCTAAACGAGTAATTAGGTTTTAGTATGTTAGTTTGTTAGGCAACGAGAACTAAAAATCCTAAAACCTAATAAACTAAACCATGAGAAGAAAACGAAAATATACACGAGAACTTGAACCAGACGCTATTTACGAAAGCGTAGAAGTTACACGCTTCATTAATAAGCTTATGTCTGACGGAAAGAAGGCCGCCGCCGAAAAAATCATGTATGGTGCACTTGATATTCTTGCTGAAAAAACAAAACTGAATCCTTCCGAAGTGCTTAAAACAGCTATTGATAATGTGGCACCTACAGTGGAGGTGGCTTCGCGCAGGGTGGGCGGTGCAAACTATCAAGTTCCCCGTGAAGTACGTCCTACGCGGCGATTTGCTCTTGCTTTACGTTGGCTTATTGGCGCAGCGCAATCCAAAAAAACAGGAAGAGGGATGATAGAAAAACTTGCAGAGGAGCTCCTTCTTGCAACACAGAAAGATGGGGTTGCTATGAAAAAGCGTGCTGATATGCATCGTATGGCAGAGGCAAACAAGGCGTTTGCACATTTTAAGTGGTAAATTGATAGCTCGCTAGAACGTTAGCGGTTCGCAAAAGCTCACCGTTTAGCTCGTTAGTACTAACGAGCTTTCGAGCTAACGAGCTTTTATTTTCTATGCCTCGACAATATCCTATCGAAAAATATCGTAACATTGGTATCATTGCCCACATTGACGCTGGAAAAACAACCGTTTCTGAGCGTATTTTATTTTATACAGGTATCTCTTACAAAATAGGTGAAGTACACGAAGGAGCCGCAGTTATGGATTGGATGGAGCAGGAGCAAGAGCGTGGTATTACCATTACTGCGGCTGCTACTACCTGTTTTTGGACCCCCACGTATCTTAAGGAGGGGGCAGCAGATTTGGAGAAGGTGAAGAAAGAGCACGAACATCGTATTAACATTATTGATACTCCAGGGCACGTAGATTTTACTGTTGAGGTTGAGCGTTCTTTGCGTGTCTTGGATGGAGGTGTTGTTGTTTTCGATGGTGTTGCTGGTGTGGAACCACAGTCGGAGACCGTATGGAGGCAAGCAGACAAATACCATGTTCCCCGTATTTGTTTTATTAATAAACTTGATCGATTGGGAGCAAGCTTTGAGCGGTCACTTGCTTCTGTTCACGAGCGACTTACCCCCCATGCCGTACCACTAAGCATCCCTGTTGGTCTCGAGTCAGATTTTAAAGGTGTTATAGACCTTATTCGCATGAAAGCTGTTTCGTTTGAAGGAGAAAATGGAAACGATATTATTCTTTCTGATATCCCTGAAGATTTGTCGGCAGAAGCAGAGATGTATCGTCATAATCTCATTGAAAAAATTGTTGAGCAAGATGACGAGTTACTTACAAAATATCTTGATGGAAAAGAAATTAGTGAGCAAGAACTTCGCCGAGCACTACGAAAAGCGACGATTGCGGGGGCTATTGTTCCTGTTCTTTGTGGGTCGGCTCTCAAAAACAAAGGGGTTCAACTCGTGCTAGATGCCGTAATTGATTATCTTCCGGCACCAACCGATATTCCGGCAATTAAGGGAACAGATCCTGATTCCGGAAATGAACTTGAGCGACACCCCAACGACGAGGAACCTTTTTCCGGACTTGCATTTAAGGTTGCCACAGATCCTTTTATCGGAAATCTTACCTATGTGCGTGTTTATTCGGGTGTTTTAAAACGTAGTAGTTATGTCTTGAATTCAGTAAAGGGTGAGCAAGAGCGTATTGGACGACTTGTGCGTATGCACGCTAATCGTCGGGAGGAGATTGAAGAGATGTATGCGGGAGACCTTGGTGCGGTAGTAGGACTCAAAACAACATTTACCGGGGATACTCTTTGTGACCCTGCCACACCTATTATTTTAGAAAAAATTATTTTTCCGGAACCTGTTATTTCTGTTCGCATTGAACCAAAAACAAAAGCAGACCAAGAAAAAATGGGTATCGCATTGCGAAGACTTGCTCAAGAGGATCCAACATTCCGTATCATAAGTGACCAAGAGACAAACGAAACATTAATCTATGGTATGGGTGAACTTCATCTTGAAATTCTTGTTGATCGTATGTTTCGTGAGTTTAAGGTGGAGGCAAATGTAGGAAGACCTCAGGTGGCATATAAGGAAGCAATTAAGGGGAAGGCGGAAGCAGAGGGAAAGTACATTCGCCAGTCAGGGGGTAAGGGGCAGTATGGTCATGTGCGTATCCGAATTGAACCACGTGAGCGTGGTACAGGGTTTGAGTTCATTAATGCTATTAAAGGAGGCGCTATCCCTCAAGAATTTATCCCCGCTGTTGAAAAGGGGGTAAAAGAAGCGACCATGAAGGGGGTTCTTGCGGGATATCCTGTTGTTGATGTTGCAGTAACACTTTATGATGGATCGTATCACGATGTTGACTCTTCAGAATCTGCCTTCAAGATTGCTGGTTCTATGGCATTCCAAGAAGCGGCAAAGCGTGGAGGTATTGCAATCCTTGAGCCTATCATGAAAGTCCAGGTTATTATTCCTATCCAATTCTTGGGCGATATCTCGGGTGATCTTAATGCAAAAAGGGGAAGAATTGAATCTATTGACGATCGTCTCAATGTAAAAGTAATTGACGTAAAAGTGCCCCTATCTGAAATGTTTGGTTATGCAACAAAGATTCGTTCCATGACGGAAGGAAGGGGAATATTCACTATGGAGTTTGATAGCTATCAGGAGATGCCAAAGAATGTAGCAGAACTCATGATGGCGGGTAAAAAAACAATGAGTTAGGTTTTAGTTTTTTAGGGATTAGTTTGTTAGAACGCCCTAAAACCTAATTCAATGAATACCTTCGATAAGATCAAAAAAATTCTTGAATATGGAAGTGGAAAAGCAGTAGTGCTTGACCATGAAGCAAACCCGGCGTTTATTGTAATGAGCTGGAGAGAGTATGAAAAAATGCTTCACACCATTGATGTGTTGCGTGGATTGCCACAACAAACACATCACATTCCTCGACCATCGAACGACCAACTTACCCTCGACGATCTTCCTCTGTAACAAACTACAAATATCTCTTCCTCACACATTCGCTACTCCAGCGATGGCTCACTCTTCCACAAGCGCTTCGTTGTCAATCCAACTCGCTTTGCTCGGGATTGACAACACCCAGCTTCGCGCTTGTGGAATGGTTCGGAAGAGATATTCCGCAGTTTATAAATCATCTGTCATTCCCGCGAAAGCGGGAATCCAGGATCACGTTTATAAAAACACCCCTTATGGGTGTTTTTGGTTTTGTTATAAATCTGGTTTTAAGATGCCCTTCAGAAGGTGTGTTTTTATCTCTTCGTAGGGAAGGGTAGAAAAGAAAGGTGCACCAAAGTTAGGAATATCTCGTAGACACTCGTTCCAAAAGACCTCAAAAATAGCTTTTGTCCATTCATCAGGGCCAATCGTTTCATTTTTGACACCGCGCCACTGCTTTATATATCCAAGCTTCATTATATGTTGTTCCCATTCGTAGAAACGACGCTTGAGAATCGAAAGATACCAATCTCTCTGCTCGCGATCTTTTGGTGGGAAAGCTATAAGATTAAAAAGAATAGTGCTTGCATCATACTCGATAAAACTCTCCATAATTACACCTACCTGAACGAGTCGCGTAGAAAGTGTCGGCATGAGGGGTTATCGGGTTTGGAACTACACACATGGCTGACGTCACCTTGAAGGGTTTTGTCACATGCTCCTTCGAGGTCATGTTTGACATGATTTTCATGTTCTTTACGCATAGTATCGATTTCCTCTTTCAATTCTTCTTTGTAGCTCTTTGGGTGTGGGTACTTAAACCATCTTATCTTATCTTCGATTTCATGGTGCCAGCACTCACTACTGTTGGGACATATCGTAGCGACACCATATCCAGGATGACCACCCATTACCACCCTATTCGTTAACCCGCCACATACCCAGCACTTAAATACCTGAAGCGTTCGAAATGTATCACCGCGCTTATTCGGATAATCCTTTTTTCGCATATCGTAGAGAATCGCGTTTTCACTCATACTGTGTTACCTCTCCTTCGGCCCCACTCAGGACAAGCTATGTCAAAGTACTACCTCTATTTAAAATTAAATCCTATATTTTTACAAATCAAAAACCTTATCTTAATAGAGGACATCGAGAGGAGAGCGATTGGAAGGTAATTAAACCACCACAAATTTCACAAGGACTAGAAGATAGTATTCAATCTATCACCTTAGACCAAAAGTTTTTTCTCACCGATTAATTTTTTTAAAACCCCACTACGGGGTCTTTTTTACAGATTTAGAGCGTTGAAATTAAATTGCCTTTCTGATACTGTTATGAATAGTATCTTTGACATAATATAGCTGGGAGGAAGTTCACCATGCCCTATGAGAGAGAGTCCACCGCGCGACTAGAGAGACTTCATGGTTTAGTATGTGAAACATTTGAGAGAAATCTTGAAGACGCCAATGGCAGACTTAAAGAAAAGGGATTTGAAATAGTAAAATATTTTAATGGTGTTCTTGGGAAGGGACGTTCGAAAAGACTTCTCAAACTATTTAGTATGCCTGATGTATATTGTCGACTTGAGGAGGTACGTAGGCAAAGTATCGTGCTTCTTGAAGAAGGACAACCAAGAATTGGCGTTCCTGACTACGTAGTTCGTCGTATTGGGACAAAAGGATTTCCAGATCACTATCCCGCATTGATCGAATTTTCCATGCGGATTGTAGAAGTACATGAATCAGAGATATATGGACCTTTATCGGGGATACTGGAAAATTTTGAATGCGCTCTAAGGATGACACACCACCTAAGAGGGTTCGAAATTAATCTTGTAAGATGTTTTGACTAATTAATATTTGCCATCCAAAAACTGGGTGGTTTTTATTTACAAGTAAATAACCTTAGTGTAAATTCCAAGAATTTCATCTTCTGAGGCTCCTAAGTTCCTAAAAGCTAACTGCTAGAAGCTAAGGTATTGACATATGTTTAAAAATCACTAAACTTAATCAGGTAGGTAGATAAACATTTAACTAA
>JACRHX010000053.1 GCA_016211955.1 Parcubacteria group bacterium
CTCCAATACTCCTTTCACCATTTCTTTCATTCCCAAAAAACGCTTCTCGAGGGATGCGCGTAGTTCTTCTTGAGATTTTTCTTGCTTCTTGGGGGATTGTTTGAATGGGTTTCTCATGTGTTGAGTAGAGAATTAAATATTCTTAAGATGCTCTTTTAATAATTCACCTAGCACAATCGGCAGGTCGCTCATCGTATATACCACCTGTGCATCTGGCGCGTAGGTAGTCACCGCAGATCGGCCCGCCTCGGTAAGTCCAATACCGACCACAACAATACCACTCCCTCTCAACTGCTTCAAAACCTGTTGCACGCGTGAGGCACTATCGCTTCCGCCATCAGTAAGTACAAAAACTATTTTTTTAAGCTCTCCTGTTGCGATTTTTTCCTTCGTTTCGTTATTCAACCCTTCACTGATAGCTTCTAAACAATTAAAATCTGTGGTAGATCCTGGCAAATCGAAAAGCTTTTTCAAAACATGTATTCTTTCAGCTTCACCCAATTCTTTTCCCATTTTTTTAAGCGGTGTTCTATCCTCCTCACTCCCTGCAAAACTATATACCTCTGATTTCACCTCGAGAGGGGTATCAACATTTCTTTTTTCTTCATCACATAGCTCAGCAAAATCTTTCAACACCTCCATCATCAACACAGCTACATTTCTCTGCTCGACAGCCTTCTGTCCACCCCCCTCATTCATAGAGCTTGACCTGTCACATATAAGGGTTATTTCCACCTCGCCAAATCTATCCCCTTTCTTTTCTTTGATTTCTGTATCCTCCCACACCTTTGGTCTTAAATTACCAGATTTCACATCAGAGACAAGCTGTGCAGGATCAACCAATTCATCGCCTTCTTCCACAGGATATTGTGGGGCAAGTTTCTCCTTAAGCCTTTTTGCAATGATTCTTGAAAAAAGATTTTTTAGTTCTTCTATAATCCCTACATTCGTTTCTGGATGTACTATTGTTTGCAATGCTTCCACAATTCTCCTATATTCCTGTAGATCTTTCTTTTCAACTCCCAATTTTTCTGCATAGTCCTGATCTATGCTCTCGGGACTATTTTTGTTTTTTTCTTCTTTCCATTCTTTAAAAGCTTTTTCAATATCTTCGATAGGCACTGCATTGGGAACCTTTTTTTCTGCCTCCCTATAGTCATCAGCGAACATGGTATTGGGATCATCTCCGTTTGTCTCCCCTTTTTCGGGTTTTTCCTTCTGTTCACCTTGCGTAGTATTGTTGTTCTTTTCTTGAGTACCCTCTTTGCCTCTATCAGTCTCGCTGTTTTTGTTTTGAGACTCTTCCTTCTTTTTGTCCTCCTTATCACGCGTAAGAAGAGCCTCCACCCTTGGCCAGACATACTTGTCTTGCAATTTCAAGCGCACCGACATGGGCGTTTCTGGGTGTGTCATGATGTCCATAAGCCCCTTCACCCCTCGAAGCTCATCGATCTTCTCTCGCACATCGGGCGAAACACTACATTGTTCATCTGCCACTCTTGCTTCGCGCAATAAAGCTTGGCAAAACTGTATGTGGCGAGGCAGATGCGTCAAATCTGTTTCGGGAAATAACACTTCTTTATACGTATGCTCCTCCAGAGTTTTCATTCCTTTGTTTGTCTTCGAAACAACAGTTCGGTTTTCACGAATATCTGCCACGCAATTATCCATGAGAGAAAATGCCCTGGAAGTTTTTATCTTTTTTATATACCTTTCGAGGATTTTCTCACCCCCTTCTTCGTTAAGGAGTGCGATTTTCTCGAGAAAGTGCTCTATCTCATGCAGTGTGGCAAAGATTGTTTTTTCTTCCGAGAGACCAAGTTTTTCATAAAACAGCGCGTTGATATAGATAGTATTGTTGTTTAAATCAAAAGCGAACGTATTCAAACCTGCGGGTGCTGGTTCTATTTTTATCCCCCCCTTTGCATAGTGCTCAAAAAAATCAAGATGCTCCTTCACAAACGCAAAAGCTTCAGCATGATCGCCTTGTAGTAGTACTCCATTTTCATCTTTTTTCGTTTCTATAACAGGCACACCTTCCATGCTAGTATATTATAGGATTTTATATATTCTTTCCATTGCCAAAATCCTTGTTTTTAGATGATATGCATTGCAATGTTTTAATAAAGAAAAATACGAGTGCCTATTGTTTCTATTTATACTCGCATATATTTTGTTTTTTGTCTTATTACGAAGTATCATAGCGTTGGGTAAAACCACAAACCCTAAAAAATCAACTCCCCAGCGGACTTTTCTTAATGCTTGTTTTTTGAATAGGTATATCAAGTAACAGATTCTTCTTCACAAAAAGTATAATAGTGTCTCTCGTAGTGATAATAGAATTACTATTTTCGAAAACAATTACCACATCATCATTATATCTTATATAGAATCTGCATTTCAGTTCTTTTTTAACATACTGGTCGAGGGTATTAAGATATATATTGGCAAATATCTGACTCGTGATATTGCCCAAAGGGATGCCTTTTTGAACAGAAACGGGTGAATGATAACTCGAGAGTATCTCTTTTATTATTTTCAAAACTTTTCCGCAGAATATCTTTTCTTTTATTATATCGAACAAAATATTCTGGTCTGTAGTATCAAAATATTTTCTTACATCACATGTTAAGACATAGCATGTGTTGTGTGCGCGCGAGGCAAGTTTTATAAAGTAACGAAAGGTGTTGATAGCCTTGTACTGTCCCTTATCGATTCTCGAAGCGTAAGAATCTGATATAAAAGCAGGTTCAAAACAAGAGAGCAGATAATCATACACAATTTGATGTATAATTCAATCCTTCACCTCAGCCTTATAAATATCCCGTTTTTTATTATCAAAAATCTCAAAGTACGTATAAGGTGAGTGACGATAGGTACCATTTTTAATCTCTTCTTACAAGGAAAATATATTATCTTCCAAATGCATTTCAAAATCCATTACATCTTTTTTTCTTGTCTTTCCCCTCCTGAAAATATTCCACGCAGAAAACATATTATCAAGACTGAATAATTCATCATACGTTTTATGAATACTAACACTCATAAGGATTTCTCAAAATTAGAAATACCCGTTGTAATAAAACTCTTTGTGCTTTATGAAATTGTACACAAACTTATCTTCACCCTCCCAAAACACGAAAGATACACATTGGGAGAAAAGGTAGAAAGAACCATATTAGACACCGTGGAACTTTTTGTATTCGTAAATCACATTTCAAAATATGAAAAAGAGAGAGTGCTAGCCCAAGCGAATTCAAAGATAGAACTTTTAAAAATACTTTTTAGAATTTCCTTGAATTGCAAAATAATAGAAGATAAGAAATATCTTGAAATTGAGTGCCGTCTACAAGAAATAGGAAAAATGACACAGGGTTGGATACGATATGCAAGGAGTATGATATAGAACGGCGGGAGGGGCGAGCTCCAAGATTCGGATTGTGTTTCTCAAGATCATCCGCATTCACATTGAGCTGACCATTGGTCGGATTCCAGTTGGCATTGACGAGACGAGCCCCGCCCCACGTTTAGCTTTGTATTATCCCTATCACGATTGGAAGCCATGCTCTATTGATCAGGGTTACCCACCCCAATACAAAGCTGCAGTTCTTTTTTATTTCTCCGCACCACACTATCTGACACATGGCCATCTTTCATGTAGTGTGAGCACTTCGGTAAACCAATCAATCGCTTGTGGTTATACGAACCGAAGTACAATACAAAACAACCAACCAAAAAAACAACAGCCGTCAAGCTACAAGCTACTCTCAAAAGAACATGCGGGAGGGGCGAGCCCCAAGAGGCGGATCGTGATACTCAAGATCAACCGCATGCACAAGGAGCTGACCAGGGGGCGGATGCCAGCCGGCATAGACGAGACGAGCCCCGGATTTCGTAGCAAGCCACGTCCAACCCTCTACGTCTAAGTGCTTATTTGTTTCTTCGAAATACTTCCTTTGAAATACGAGATAGTCCTCTAGGGTAAGGATTTCATTTTGATGTACGTC
>JACRHX010000055.1 GCA_016211955.1 Parcubacteria group bacterium
CAAATAAAAAGATTATTGTTGCGGATGTGGTTGGGTATGCTGTTGATCCCCTTTTACGTACATTTATTGTTAACCGAGGAGAGGAAGAGGGGGTAACAGAGGGTGTATCTGTTGTTAGTGAACATGGGTTCTTGTTGGGAAGGGTGGTCCGGGTATTTAAAAGAAGAAGTTTCGTAGAAAAAATTCAAAGCCCCAATGTTGAATTTTTAGTGCATTTCGAGGGAAAAAATACAAGAAGTGATTTTGTTGCGAAGGGCATGGTTAATTATGTGTTAGGAACAAAGATACAGAAGGGTAATTATGAAGAACAAATTCCTGTTGTGACCTCTGGCCTTGATGGGAAATTCCCCCCAGGATTATTGGTGGGTGAGGCAGATACATTTGTTTTGAGTAGAGATCAGACATTTATTGAATCAGTTATTAAAACAGATAATGAGACAAAACAACGGGTTTTCATCATTGCAGAGGGTACCTACCAATAGTGCCATTGTTGTGTTGGTGTTTTTTTGCGCAGTATTTTTGAATTTATTTTTTTTATTTCTTGGTGTTGATGTTCGCATAAATTTATTTTTTTTATTTCTTGTACCATATTTGTTGCCTGGATTTTGGGGAATTATTTTTTCGTGTGCATTGTTGCTCATTGAGTTTCCTCTCATGCAACACAATAGTGTGCTTTTGATAAGCTATCTCTTGTTTTTAAGTATCGCGTATTTATCGGCACACAATATGCGACATGCTGTTTTTGTGCGTATACTTATGTTTTTTTTAGGAGAAACAGTCTTTTTTGTCTCATATGGTATCGGGGTGGGGTTTTCTTTTAGTCAGTTTTTTCTCATAGTGAGTACGATTGGTATTCACGCGTTTCTTTTTATTCCACTTGCTTTCCTGAGTACATATTTTTTATATGAGAAATAGTGATGATAAATATCGAGAGGATTTTGATGTGGAGAATGTTTTTTTGGTAAGCGATAAGGATTTTATTGATGATCGTGTTGAAATCCCCTTTGCACAACACACGACAACTTCTGCGCTTGTTGTTGCATTGCTTACTTTAGGTTTATTTGTCCTACAAACGTTATATCTTAATGTAGTAAGGGGTGGAGTATTTGAAGAGATTTCTTTTGGAAACTCAGAAAATATTGAATATATTAATGCTCCGAGAGGAATTATAAAAGATCGTTTTGGCGAAGAAATTGTGGGAAATAAGACAGGTTTTGATCTTGTCGTTTATGGAAGCAGATTACCAAAAACAGACGACGAGCTTGATATGGTAATTAAAAAGACATCCGAACTTACTGGTATGATAGAAGATGATGTGCGTATATTTATGAAGGATGTTCAACAACAGCGTCTCAAGGAAGCTGTACTGATTCATAATATGGATATGCAAAAGGCGCTTGTTTTTCAATCAATTACTCTTTCTGGAGTGCGTGCCAAGGAAAGATATTTGAGGAATTATCTTTTTCCCGATGCCTTCGCATCTATAACGGGATATGTTGGGCTTGTGACCGGCGATGATTTAAAAAAAAGGAAAGATATGCTGGGTGATGATTATGTTGGGAGGGGAGGGGTGGAACAATATTACGAAATGATGTTGCATGGAAAAAATGGAAGAAGGATCTTAAAACGTAATGGGGGGGTTGGTGAGGGGGTTGTCCTCTTCGAGCCAAAACGGGGAGGTGATATCACCCTTACTATTGATGGTGAATTGCAGAAATATATGTACGAACGGCTCGAGGAGGCGCGGCGTACATTGCGTACCGATGGTGCTGTTGGAATGGTGATGGACGCGCGTAACGGAGAAGTGTTGAGCCTCGTGAGTCTTCCTGGATATAATCCATCGTGGTTTCTTGATTCGGCACACAAGGAGGATATTAAGCGAGTTTTTAACGATAAGCTTCATCCTCTTTTTAATCGCGCTATTTCGGGGGCGTACTCTCCTGCTTCTACAATAAAGCCTCTTGTTGGGTTTGCGGCGCTGCGTGAGGGGGTTATTACACCCACGACTATTGTCGCGGGCCATGAGGGGGTACTTGTTGTGCCAAATCCTTATCATGCTGATCAACCGTCTTTTTTCCGTGATTGGAAAATTCACGGAGATTTGGATGTGCGCAATGCAATTGCTGAATCGGGAAATATTTTTTTCTACACAGTGGGGGGTGGGGCATATGGTATCAAGGGTCTTGGTGCTACAAAAATAAAACAGTATTGGGAGTTATTTCATTTGGGCGAAAAGACGGGGATTGATCTTCCAGAGGAGACAGCGGGCTTTCTTCCTTCTCCAGAATGGAAGGAAAAAACAAAGAAGAGTGTGTGGAGGGTGGGTGATACTTACAACATAAGTATCGGGCAAGGGGATCTTCTCTTGACGCCGATACAAATCATGCGTTATATTTCTGCTATTGCAAACAAGGGGTTTATGGCACAACCCCACATTGTAAAAAATTCTACACGAGAAACCTTAATTCCTTTGGAGACCACGCGAGATAAAGATGAAAGGTGGTTTACTATTATACAGAGTGGAATGAGGGCGACGGTTGAGTCTCCTCGTGGCACCGCGCATCTTCTCTCCGATATCCCTGTATCAATTGCTGCAAAAACAGGAAGTAGTCAAATCAATTGGAACACCAAAACAAACGCGTTGTTTGTTGGGTTTGCTCCAGTAGAGGAGCCGGAGATCGTAATTCTTATTCTTATAGAAAATGCGCAATCTTCTCTGTTGAATGCTGTTCCTGTGGCAAAGGATGTGTTATCTTGGTACAATAACAATCGTGGCTTTGCTGGACAGAAGAAATAAAGTAACATATATAGGTATTATGAATCCCGTTAGAGATCACCAACTATGTTTTATACGTATGTACTACAGAACAAAAACAAAACGTTATATACTGGTTCTACCAATGATTTACGGAAACGCTTTAATGAACATAATTCCAAGAAATCAGAATATACAAAACATAGAGGGCCATATAAACTAATTTATTACGAAGCTTGTTTATCTGAAGAAGATGCAAGGTCGAGAGAAAAATATTTAAAATCAGGGATGGGTAAGCGTTATCTGAAAAACAGGTTAAAGCGTTTCCTATCTCTAACGGGATGAAAAATTATTATATTACAAAGGAGCGTCTTGCTGAGATAAAACTTGAGCTTGAGAATCTGAAAAAAATACAACGCCTTGAAATCGCGGAGCGCCTTGAACGCGCCAAAGAGATGGGAGATCTTTCCGAAAACGCCGAATATTCTGAAGCGCGTGAGGCGCATACAAAACTGGAAACCAAGATTGCTGAATCTGAAGATCTCATTAAGAACGCGACGATCATTAAAAGACACCAGTCTCAGAAGGTGGAACTTGGTTCCTTGGTAATAGCAAGCCATAAGAACATAAACAAAAAATTTACCATTGTTGGTTCTGACGAGGCCGATCCTCTGAAGGGATTTATTTCAAACGAGTCTCCTATGGGAAAAGCGTTTATGAATAAGAGTGTTGGCGATGTTGTTGAAATTACAACACCAGGGGGCAAAGTTAAATATACTATTGATAATATAGAGTAGAAACGAGGTCGTGGTGTATGTTAGACGATATTATTCGCGAACGAAAGGAGAAGCGTGACCACCTTACCAAGGAGGGTTTTTATCCCTATCCGCCAGAGGTGGTGCGGTCACACTCATTACGTGAAGTGATTCAGAATTTCGTTAAACTTTCCGAGGATAAAACAGAGGTATTTCTTGTTGGAAGAGTAATGGGAATACGCGATCAGGGGAACCTTATGTTTCTTGATATTGTCGATCAAGATGCAAAATTTCAGGCAGTGGTAAAGAGCGACAATCTTCCTGATTTTGAATTATATAAAAAAAATCTCGACATGGGAGACTTTGTGGAAATGTCGGGTACTTTATTTACAACAAAACGAGGAGAAAAGAGTCTTGAGGTGCTTGCTATGCGTATTATTACAAAATCATTGCGACCACTTCCTTCTGCTTTTTATGGCATTGAAGACGTTGAGACACGCCTAAGACAGCGCTATCTTGATCTTATGTTGAACCAAGATGTTCGCGAGCTTTTTGTTAAGAAGAGTATATTTTGGAATACGTTTCGTGATATATTGCGCACATCAGGTTTTCTTGAAGTTGAGACACCTGTCTTGGAGCCAACTCCTGGAGGAGCAGACGCCGAACCGTTTGTAACACACCACAATGCACTTGATACTGATTTTTATCTTCGTATTTCTCCCGAGCTTTCACTAAAACGATTACTTGTAGGAGGTTTTGAAAAAGTATTTGAAATTGGTCGTATTTTTAGAAATGAGGGGATTGACGCAGAGCATCTTCAAGATTATACACAGATGGAATTTTACTGGGCGTATTCAAATTACGAGGAGCTTATGGAGTACTTAGAAAAAATGTATAAGAAGGTGATTGAGGCAACGACGGGGGGTCTTACAACGCATTGGCATGGGCATGAAATACAATGGGGTGGCGCATGGCCTAGGGTAGAGTATTTCGAGATTTTTAAAGAAAAGGTTGGACTTGATTTGGAGGCAGCAACAGAAGATGATTTAAGAAAAAAGGCTCAACAAGAAGGTATTACATTAGAGAACAATATCGGAAGAGGGCGTCTCATAGATCTTTTGTTTAAGAAAATTATTCGCCCACATCTCATTCAGCCGATGTTTCTTATTGATCCACCCGTTGACATCGAACCTCTTGCAAAGCGTAAACCAGGTCACCCACATCAAGTAGAGCGTGTGCAAATTGTTGCGTGCGGGACAGAGCTTGGAAAAGGGTTTTCTGAGTCCAATGATCCCGTCGATCAACGCCTGCGTTTTGAGGAACAAATGAAACTTCGCGAAATGGGGGACAAGGAGGCACAGCACCTTGATGAGGATTTTGTTGAGGCGCTTGAATATGGCATGCCACCCGCCGCAGGATTTGGCGTTTCTGAGCGTCTTTTCGCGATTCTTATGGACAAGCCAGTCCGCGAAACTGTCTTCTTTCCCCTCATGCGCAGAAAGGAATAGACTTTTTTATTCTTTTGTGGTAATTCTAAAATAGAACACAAGGGGGGGGGCTTATTTTGAAAACAAGATTTATACAATTATGGAGAAATCCATCTTTATTGCAGATTTTCATTTTTTTCTCTTTATTCCATGGGGAGTGGGTAGGAGCGCATTGAGACTTATAGATGACCCTGATCTAATTACTTTTATACTCAGCTTGGTTTCTTTTTTGGGTTTGCTTTTTTTTGTTTCCTTCGTGGGTGAAGAAGATGGACAGACAAGCTAAAGAGCCACACGACTCTTTTTAATTTTCTATGAAGCTAATTTTGCTAATAAGCTATTGAGCTACTTCGTTGTCCACCTTGCACATACACCTGTGGGGAGGAGATTTGCGCTATTTTTTATAGAGAGGCACAGTTCGTGGCTCTCTGTTTTTCCTTTACTGCCAAGGGCAGAGTTGAGTACATTTTGTAATACTATCGGGCTAAAGCAGCTTCCTGCATAGGAGTTAATGAGGAAAAATAATGGTTGATCGGAAAGAAGTTTTGTGAGTTCTAGGGTGAGGGGATACAACATTTTTTCTATCTTCCATACTTCGCCTTGGGCTCCTCGGCCAAAGGGTGGGGGGTCCATAATAATAGCGTCATATTTCATGCCACGTTTTATTTCTCGTTTTACGAATTTTAAAACATCGTCAACAATGTAGCGCACGGGTTTATCTTCTAATCCATTTAAGGCAACATTTTGTTTTGCCCACGTTGTCATGCCTTTTGAGGCGTCTACGTGGCACACCTCGGCGCTTGCGGAGAGGCATGCAACAGTAGCAGCTCCAGTATAGGCAAACAAGTTTAGAATCTTTATGGGTCTTTTTGAGGTGTGTATGAGCTCCATCATCCAGTCCCAGTTAACGGCTTGTTCGGGGAAGAGGCCCATGTGTTTGAAGTCGGTTGGTTTAATGAGGAACTTGAGATTTTTATAAGACAAGGTTCTTCCTGTTGGAGCTATGTCTTTCCAATTCCAATGCCCTCCACCCTCTCTTCTTATATAGGTGCCATCCGCAGAGTTCCATAATTCCGGTTTTTCTTTTGGCCAGAGAACTTGGGGATCGGGGCGCGCAACAACAAGACCACCCTCGATGGTGTTCCACTGTTCGAGCTTTTCACCGTCTCCGGAATCGAGAAGGATATAATCTTTCCAATCATTAGCAATAAGCATAGTATTTTTTGTCATTCCCGCGTAGGCGGGAATCTAGCTCGTTTTAGTAAATCGCCCCCATCCAAACCAACACTCATCTCCAAGGGGGTGACCGTTATAGTCCCCCTATTATAGCGATAACACCTGACTCCCCCTTGAGGATTCGTTTATGGTTTGGGTGGGGGCTCTAGTCTAGTTACAGTATGCACACTTATAATATATACCACGTAATTTAGAAAATGTATATGATTGATGTATTTTATTGTTTGTGATATGTATTAGACATATCCAGTACCTTGAAAAGGAGGAGATAAATGAAAGCAAAATTAGACAAACTTCAGTGGTCTATTCTTATTTTTATGGCTCTTTTTGGAGCAGTGGGAATTTTGTATTCAAAGCCAGTCAGTAGTTATATTGGTGAGTTCCTTTTGCTTGCTTTTGGTGTAGGGTGCTTGTGGTCTATCTTCACTACTATTAATTCAATTTCTAAAAATAAGGAGGATAAATAGTAATGAGTGACGTAGCAAAAGAACTAGTGATTCAACTTCCTACGACGCGGGTGAAAGATATTCTGCAGGGCTAGATCGTTTCGTTGGTGCAAGGCGCTACACGAGGCGTTACAGCCACTACGGGAATATAAGGTATAGGATGGTAGCGAAGCGGTACATATAACTTTTGCCGCTGGGCCAAAAACTGTTGCATATCTCGATGAACCATTTGAAAAAACAGAGGTATGGGAACAAATGCATAGCAGGATGGAAAATTTTATTTGTAGAATTATGTTGATGCAGGCGTTAGACACCTCCTCCTAGATTATTTACTGTAGTGTAGATGATTTTCTTGGCGATGCTGCGGGAGCGAGAGAAAAGTTTGCGCGTGTGATTGCGCACATCGAGGAGCATGCCGTGCCACAAGTTGCACCGGAATATATTACAAACGCCCTTGCGGCACTCGAAGAGAAGAAACAATAAAAGTTTAGAAGTCCCACAACAGGGCTTTTTTCTTTTTCATACTACTTTTACATTAACTTCTGTCATTCCCGCGAAGGCGGGAATCTAGTATCATAAAACAATGACAAACACATATTACGTTTATATTCTTGCAAGTAAACGTAATGGCACCCTCTGCGTTGGTGTAACGAATAATTTAGAACGAAGAATGTATGAACACAAAATGCATCTTGTTTCTGGATTTACAGACAAATATAACATTACACTTCTTGTTTGGTATGAAATGACAAGTGATATTTTCTCAGCAATTAAAAAAGAGAAAGAAATCAAAAAATGGAATCGGGCATGGAAACTTCGTCTTATTGAGGAGCAAAATCAAAAGTGGGAAGACTTATCGAAAGACTTTTCTGGATTCCCGCCTGCGCGGGAATGACAAAGAGAGACGCAGGAATGACAGGAGAAAAATAGGAATGACAAAACAAGAAGGGGCGGAGAAGATAAGCTAATTTTGACTTACGTACTTTTTCGTGGGTTCGACAAGCTTACCACGGGGTAGTATTATAGTAAGGATCAAAAATGTTTTAGAAATTTTATTTTTTATGTTGGATATTAAATTTATTAGAGAGCATATGGAGGAGTTAAAAAACGCGATACGCAATAAGGGTGTGGATTTAGATTTTGAAGAACTTTTAAAGAGTGACAAGGAGCATTCAAAATTACTTCAGGAGATGGAGGGGTTGAAGGCGGAAAAGAATGAGCTGAATGAAAGCATGAAAAAAGTGAAAACCGACGACGAGCGCAAGGAGATTATCGAAAAAGGAAAGAAAATAAAGGAGAGCTTGGACGAGCTCGAGCCGCGGTATAAGGAGGTAAGCCTTGCGTTCAAAAGATTGATGGTGAGGGTTCCTACGATTCCGTCGAAAGATACCCCTATTGGAAAAAATGGCGATGATAACGTTGAGATATCAAGGTGGGGTGAGCAAAAGAAATTCGATTTTACTCCAAAAGACTATATGCAACTTGGAAAAGATCTTGACCTTGTTGATATGGACAAGGGGGCAAAAGTTGCCGGGTTTAGGGGGTATTATCTGAAAAATGAAGGAGTGACGTTGGTAATGGCGATGATGATGTACGCCATCAACAAAATGATAGAGAAAGGATATAAGCCGTTTATTCCCCCAACGCTTGTGAATAGTTTTCCTCTTTTTGGAAGTGGATATTTTAAGGGGTTAGACTATAACCCCGAGATAGATGAAATTTATCAAATAGCATCTTCTGATAAAGAGGTGACAGGTGAGATTAGTAAAGACAAGAAGTTTTTGGTTGGTACGGCAGAGCCATCGCTCTTAGCATACTATTCTGATGAGGTGTTGAAGGAGGAGGATCTTCCTATAAGGTCTTTTGGGTTTAGTCAGTGTTATCGAAGCGAGATTGGAAGTTATGGAAAGGATACGAAGGGGATGTATCGAGTACATGAGTTTATGAAGGTTGAGCAGGTGGTTATTTCAAAAGCAGACGTTGGGGAGTCTACGAAACTTCAGGAGGAGATGGTGGCTATTGCCAAGGAGATTCATGAGGAGCTTGGTTTGCCCTACAGGGTAATTCAGCTTTGCACGGGTGATATGTCCGCGGGTAAATATCGAGCATTTGATATTGAGGCGTGGTTGCCAGTGTCTGATAGGTGGGCAGAGACGGGATCGGCAAGTAATTTTGTTGACTGGCAAGCAAGGAGACTTAATGTAAAATATGTTGATAAAAATGGGGAAAAGAAGTTCGCGTATCTTTTAAACGACACAGCTCTTCCCAGTGTGCGACCCTTCCTCGCTATTCTTGAAAATTATCAGCAAAAAGATGGATCCATTTTGGTTCCCGAGGTGTTGCAAAAATACATGGGAGGAAAAAAAATTATTACTGTCATTCCCGCGAAGGCGGGAATCTAGGGTTAATGTTTTCTGGATTCCCGCCTTCGCGGGAATGACAACACATTTTGTTATGTCTTCAAGACTTGGGTTTAGAACATGGATAGAAATTAGTAAGAAGAATTTGTACCATAACGTTGACCAATTCAAATCTCTTTTAAAGAAAGGGACGAAGTTTGGTGCGGTAATAAAGTCTAATGCTTATGGGCATGGGCTTTTTACTATTGCCAAGCTTCTTCAGAATAAAGCAGATTGGTTGCTCGTAGATACTTTTATTGAGGGCGTGCATTTAAGAGAAGAGGGTATCAAAAACCCAATCCTCGTGCTTGGGTATACACTTCCTATACACTTTGATGCCGCCGCCGCAAATAATATTAGCCTCTCTATTTCTCAGTTCGAAAGCCTAAAGAAAATTGTTGTCATGGAGCATCCTCCAAAAATTCATCTCAAGTTTGATACGGGGATGCACCGTCAGGGGTTTTATGAACATCACGTTGCCGAGATAAATTCTTGTATCGGTAAGGCTTCGTTTCTTGGGGGGGTGTATACGCATTTTGCTTCGGCGAAGGATTTTAATTATCCGGGATATACAGAAAAACAATTTAAATTATTTCAGAGCATTATTGGAGCATTTAAGAAATCTACATTTCCTGGAGTGCTTTATCATGCAGCAGCCTCTGGAGGAGTTATTGTATCGCCCAAAACGCACCTTGATATGGTACGTGTTGGCATGGGGCTTTATGGGTACCATCCTTCAGCTGAGATAAAGGATCAAATGGTGACTTTGGCGCCTAAGAAAATAGGGCTTAAGCCAATACTTTCATGGAAGACGATTGTTTCTGAGACGAAAAGCATTGAGGCGGGTGAGCCAATAGGATACGATCTCACTGAATATTTACCCAAGAAAACAAACATTGCCATTCTGCCTATTGGATATTGGCATGGGTATGATCGTGGGCTTTCTTCCGTGAGCGAGGTGTTGGTCCGAGGAAAGAGGTGTCGTGTGTTAGGGAGGATTTCTATGGATATGATTACGGTATGCATCGGAAAGGCTCGTGTGGGTGATGAAGCTATATTGTTAGGATGTGGTGGAGGAGAAGAAATCTTGGCCGATGAGATGGCTCGAAAGATTGGTACAACTTCCTACGAGGTTCTTACAAGAATTAATCCTCTGATTGAGCGGATTGTAGTATAAGGCATTACGAAATATCTTTTCCTTACACGAAATAAGATATCTCATAATTTTGGGGTATAATGAGGGGTATGAAGGCCTATGTTCCGCAACATATTCGTATTCAAGAGACGAGGCGTAAGTGCTTACGTTTTTCTTTTTTTATAATTTTGGTGGTTTTGTCTGTGGCAGGAGTAATCTACGGCATCTTTTTTAACCCAAAGCTTCTTGTCGCAAACATTACCGTCTCTGGTTTTGATCAATCTCTCGCCACTCAATTGCAAGATACACTAAGAGCAAAAAAAATTTTGAAAGGGCTTGTTCCTTCAAACAACCTCCTTTTTGTGGAGAAGGATGATTTCGCTTCTTTTTCGAATAGCTACCCCGAAATTAAGAGTATTGTAATGAGTAAAGATTATAAAAATACTAATCTTAGTTTCGACATTACAACACGTAAACCAGGGGGGGTATGGTGCGGAGAGGGGGAAGGGTGTTTTATCTTTGATACCGATGGGGTTATTTACGCAAAACAAGAAGCAAGTATCGCTTCAAGCTCCCTTGGGCTTGTTATTGAGGATTCAAATCGTTTTTCCACACTGCTTTCTACTGTGGAGGGTAAGGAGATGCCAGTAAGAAATATTCTTGATGCGGTTGTGGCGCCAGAGACAATTTTGACATTTAAAAATTTTCTTACGTTTTTTGAAGGAGTTGGCACACCAATCAAGACCATCATAAGGAGGGGTGGAAACACCTCTACCGCCCTCTTCGAGACAAAATATGGGGGAGTCTTCTTGATTGATTCTGGAAGAGGTTTTGAAGAAACGAAGCGCGAGCTAACAGCTATAAAGGACAAACTTAATTTTAAAGATATCCTCTATGTGGATGTGAGGACTCCGGGGAGGGTATACTATAAATAAGGGAATGGTATATAATAAAGTTAAGAAAGATTATTTTTTATAAAATTATTATGCAGGAGACACAAAACGTAGATCTCGAAAAACAAATCGCTGCGCTTCAGGAACAATTAAGGAAAAAGAATGAACAACTTGGACAGAGGGTCGAGGCACCTACTGTGCAAGGGGTTCCTAAGCCCAAGGAGGCAACACCTGAAGGTATTGTGAGTGGTGCGGAATCTGTTTCAGAACAGCCTAGTACTTCTGTTCCTTTGCCACCCAAACCACCTGTTTCTTCAAAAGAATCTTTTCCAGATGAATGGCGTTTTAAGGGTCCACGGTATGCACCCAAACCATCATACGAGCTACCTGACCTTGCCCCACTATTAGTACCTTTTCAGAATGATATAAATAAATTAGAAGTAAATAGCGACCATAAGGTTTTTTCGAAGGCATTGTTGGAGGAGGTGAACAAGGCCGTATTAACCGATAATCAAGCTGTCGTGGACGCATTGCACGATTGGCTTGTAGAAAAAAAACCAGAACTTGTTCAATATTTTTGTGAGGGAATAGTTTAACCATACAAATGCTTCCTTTTGTTCTTATCTCGATCCTCGTTATTGTGTTGGGGGTAACTATCACGGGTTTTGTGATGCTTTCGCGTTTTCGCATGAGAGGCGCCATCGCGCGGGGTCTCAATATGTCCCTTTTTTCCGTTCGAGTGCCTCGAGAATTTGCTAAGGAGGGGGGCAAGGGGGGAGAACAACAGCAGAAACAAGAGAGAGATACTATTTCTGTAACCGAACAAATGCTTTCTTCGATGGGGCATCTTCATTCGAAAGGATGGAAAAAGTTCTTATACGGAGAACCCTATATTGTTTTTGAAATAGGGGTGCATCATATTGGTGAGGAGATTCATTTTTATGTAGCAACTCCCAACGCCTATTCGGAACTTCTTGAAAAACAAATTCATTCTTTTTATCCGACCGCGGAAATAAAACCAGCGATGGATTACAACATATTTAATCCACATGGTGTGAGCGCGGGTGCATACATGACATTAAAAAAGAGCCCGATATTACCGTTTCGTACCTATCAGATTCTTCCCGCTGATCCCGTGGGCGAGATACTTACGGTTATGTCAAAGCTTGAGTTGGAAGGAGAGGGGGTATCTTTCCAGGTGCTTGTACGTCCTTCACATAGAACGGACATTAAATCAAAAACTTCAAAAGTGCTTAAGGAGCTTCAGAAGGGCGCCTCGTGGGGAGAGGCGTTGAGTAAGGCGGGAAAAACGTTCATGGGAGACGTGGCGAAAGAGTTTGGCAGAGCTCTTAATCCACTCGAGTCTTCATCTCAACAAAAGAACCCTGAAGAACAAAAACAGGTTCTTCAGCATTATCAAGATCTTATTAAGGCTGTTGCAAGCAAGGTGTCGAAACCCGCTTTCGACGTAAATATACGAGTTGTCACCTCTGCTCCGACAGAGGCACAGGCGAATGAGTTACTGCGTGATACAACGAGTGCGTTCACACAGTTTGAGGCACCCGATATGAATGGGTTTCGTTCTGTAACACAAAAAGGAAAGAGTCTCGATGTGTTTGCTCGCGACTATTCGTTTCGTATTTTTAATGAACAGTACGCAATGTATCTTTCGACGGAGGAGATTGCCAGTTTTTATCACTTTCCACTTCCGACCACTGCAACACCGCGCGTGAATTTTCTCAAAGCAAAACCAGCGGAACCTCCTCCGAATCTCCCCAAAGAAGGAATTATTTTGGGGGCGAATACGTATCGTGGGACTGAAAAACTGGTCCGCTTAACACCGGAAGATCGTTTGAGACATCTTTATATTATTGGGCAGACAGGTACCGGAAAGTCCTCTCTTCTTAATCGTATGGCCAAACAAGATATTGAGGCGGGAAATGGTGTGTGTATCATTGATCCCCATGGTCCTTTTGCTGACGCTGCTATTACCTATGTACCAAAAGAGCGCGCAGATGACGTTATTTGGTTTGATCCAGGCGACACCACGCGTCCTTCTGGATTAAACTTTTTGGATATTGATCCTACCAAGCCACGTCAAAAGACC
>JACRHX010000054.1 GCA_016211955.1 Parcubacteria group bacterium
AGCATTGCTTCTAGCTTTTTTCAATTCCACGAACTAACGCCCCACACTCATTCTCTTTCTGTGTTGGCCCTTTTAAGTACTCGGGTCTTCCCATCGCGACTTCTTGATACTTGTTACTGGCGGCAGACAACCTTCTGTATGTATCATTAAATTCACTTCTTAGTTGCTCCAAAAAAACATCTACATGTACTTCTTTTGAAGGATAATTTTTAAACTCTAAATCATCTGGGGACAACATCTTTTTTATTTCTGGTTTCTCATCCATAATTTTATTCTTTAAAAAATTAATATTACTAACGACTTTTTCATTAGTATACCCCCCTCACGAAGGTGTCAAAGACCACCCTACCAAATTTGCACTGTTATACATTTAGAATCATAGCATATATATTCCGAACCATTCCGAAGGCGCGAAGCAGGGTGTTGTCAATCCTGATCTCCCGTAGGGAGAGAATTGGATTGACAACGGAGCGCCGGAGGACAGAGTGAGGATACCGCTGGGTATCCGAACGTGTGAGGAATATATATGTTGTGATTCATTTACGGTAGATTCCCGCCTGCGCGGGAATGACAACAAAATCTAAAAATAATACACAAAAGAATAAAACGGCGTTGAGCCGTTTTTGTGTTTTGAATATCTAATCTAATTTGTAGACGAAGAGGTTGGTGGAGAAACACCACGACGCTCGGCACATGCAATCAAGTACAATGCGAGACGAGACATTTCATTCATAGCATCTTGCTTTGGCAATCGTGCAACATTTTTGAGTGTTACAAAAAGACCAGCAAGAAGATGACCCATTTGTATCTCTACCTCCTTGGGTGGATCAGGACACAACCACATCTCAATCTTCTGTTCGTCGCCATCTACATGTCGAATATACATTCATATCACCTCCTCACAACCTTTTAAGCTTTAGCACTACTATACCATCCACGTCAAGCTCTTTTTCGGCATCGCACGTAGGGACATCGGAGTACGTGATACTTTTTATACCCGTCTCTTTTTTAATAAGGTCGCTATGCTGTTCAAAAATACGCTTTGCCGTGCCTTCTTCTATTACGAAAAGCTCCGCCTGCTCTCCAACGTTAAGTCCACCATCCGCCCTCAATTCCTGCAAAGAACGGATCAAATCACGCACAATGCCTTCTTCCTTAAGTTCGTCGGTGATAATCGTATCTAATGCGATAGCAAGGTCCGTTTCATTTATTATTGCATCGTGCGAAAGCACCTTTACGCGGCGCGCTTTTTTGACATTCACCTCCTCCATCACCATATCAAGCATCTCCTTACTAACAAGAAGGTCATATTTAATTTCCAACGAAGCAAGTGGTTGTCTCACCTTAAGCCCCTTCTCGGCGCGTAGACGCAGCCCCAGAGCGCACACGCGACGTACCAACTCCATCTGTTCCATTATCGCAGACTTACGCAAACTGGACGCTGACCCACGCAGACTTCCGCGTATTTCCGCGTGTTTATCCGCGTAAGTCAGCGTTTTAGGCCAATCTTCAAGATGCACACTCTCTTTTAAGGAATTATCCTTCTTTCGTAATTCTTGATAAAGCCCCTCGGCAAAAAATGGAGCAAAGGGAGCTGTAAGCATTACAAGAGTCTTTAACGTCTCATAAAAAACCGCGCTTGCTGTCTCCAGCTCCTTTTGAGACTCTGGGCGCTGAAATCTTCTCCTTGAACGACGCAACCACCACCTCGAAAAATCCTCAACCATAAATTGCTCAAGTTCACGCGCCGCATCAACAATCTCGAATGAATCCAGTGCTTTGGTAGTTTTTCTAATTACCTGATCAAATCGTGTCGCGAGCCACCTATCAAGAAAAATATTTGATTCTTTGGAGAGCTCTGCAGATTTAACAGCATAGGTATCATAAAACTGGTGCACATTCCAAAACGTAATAAAAAACTTACGCATTGATTTCTCGAGATCAAGGAGTGAAAACTTTTTAGATTCATAGGGATGGTTGAGCGTATAGAAATACCATCGTGCAGCATCGGCTCCATACTTGTTCATCACGTCCCATGGATTCACCACATTGCCCCGCGACTTTGACATCTTCTTCCCCTGTTCATCAAGCACAAGCCCATGCACCAATACGTTTTTATAACTCGGTTCAAGTTTTAAAAGCGTAGAGATAGCGAGTAAGGTATAAAACCATCCACGCGTCTGATCTACTCCTTCCGCAATATAATCCGCTGGATATTGCTCCACACAGCTCAATACATTTTTTTTACTTTCTTTGCAGTCAGATAACAATCCCGACTGCGCGAACGGCATTGCCCCTGAATCAAACCATACATCCATCACCTCCTTAACACGCGACATCTTCCCCTTACATTTTTGACACTTTAGATATACATGATCGATGAAGGGCTTATGGAGATCAAGGTTATATTCTTTGTTGTAGGGATAGTTATAAAGCTTAATTTTCTTGTACTCTCCTATTACTGGGTATTCAGAAACAAGAGTCTCCTCGGGGGTATGACCCTTACACGTATTTTCGAGCATCCAAAGAGGGTCTCCGTGACTTATAAGAAGTATGCGCTTTCCTATATGTTTTTTATTTATCTCTTCTATAAAACTCATCATTCTACGAGCTACTTCGTTAAGACTCTCTCCGCCTGGGGATGGTTTTGAAAACTTATCGAGCGGATCAAGGTGAAACGCCCCATAATCATTCATAGATTTTCCATCAAAAATACCCGCTCGAATTTCTACAAGACGTTCATCAAAAAAAATGGGTGCCCTTACATGTTTTCGAATAATCTCGGCAGTCTCTTTTGTACGTTCTGCGGGAGAACAATAGATCACATCTATTTTTTCTTTTTGTAGTTTTTTTCCTAATACATGGATTTGTTTTCTCCCCCTCTCGGTGAGATGTGACGTGTCGAGGTATGCCCCCCCCGCCATCGTGCCCTCAACATTATGCGTTGACTCTCCGTGACGCATGGTATACCACTCATTATTAAAATAGGCCTGATTGTTTAATTCATCGAGAGTTCCAATAATGTTAGCGTGATGACATTTTTCACACTCCCAAATAGGAAGAGGAGTTCCCCAATAACGCTCACGTGCAATCGCCCAATCCTTAAGCTCACGTAACCAACCCCCAAACCTACCATCCTGAACATGTTGTGGTATCCAATTAATATGCGTATTATTCTTCACCATCTCCTTCTTGAGCTTACTCATACGAACAAACCAAGACTCTCGAGCCATATAAAGAAGTGGGGTATCACAACGCCAGCAAAAAGGATACTCGTGCTCTATAACACCCAACGTATCGTCCGCAACAAGACCACGGTCTCGCAACTGCTCAAAAATAATCCTATCTGCGTCTTTCGCAAATAACCCCTCTCCTGGCTCACCTCTTTTCATAACGCCACTGTCATCCAGAGTGAGGAGCACGGGGAGACCCTCTTTTTTTGCCACTTTCATATCCTCTTCTCCAAAGGCAGGAGCAATATGCACCAACCCTGTACCCTCCTCCGCCGAGACAAAATCTGCAGAGATTATTTTATAAGCACTTTTTGCCTCTTTGTGAAAATAGAGGGAAACATATTTTTTCCCGACAAGAGCCACACCCTTCACGCTCTTTACTATTTTCATCTCTCCCCCTATTACTCTTTGTTCAAGTTTCTCTGGAAGTTTCATGGCCCAAAGCAATTCTTTTTCAGATTCATAGCACGTATACAAAAAATCTGAATGGACCGCAATCGCAACGTTCGCGGGAAGTGTCCACGGAGTCGTTGTCCACACTAATACATATTCTTTTTTCTTTCCTAGTTTAGTTTCTGCAAGTTCAAATTTTACATATAACGAAGGATCGCGTGTAAGACGATACGCACCTGGCTGACCAAGTTCATGTGAAGAAAGTACTGTGCCACACCGTACGCAATACGGTGATACGCGAAAGTCCTTTTCAAGTGGATAGTTCTTATTAATAGCTGCGAGAACGAACCATAGATTTTGAATATAACGATTGTCGTACGTGACATAGGGATCCTTCATATCAAGCCAAAACCCCATACGTTCCGTAAAACGTTCACACTCATCCTTATACTGCCACACCGACTCCTTCGCCTTCGCATTAAACTCAGCAAACCCATATGCTTCAATCTCCTTCTTGTTTTTAAGCCCAAGCATTTTTTCAACACCAAGCTCGACAGGAAGACCGTGTGTATCCCATCCTGCCTTTCTCGTTACTAGCTTCCCCCGCATTGTCTGATAACGACAAATAACGTCCTTGCAAGCACGCGCCAAAAAGTGATGAATGCCAGGCCTTCCGTTTGCAGTAGGGGGTCCCTCAAAAAAAACAAAAGACTTCCGCTTTGCACGATTTTTAATACTTTTTTCGAAAATATCGTGCTCCTTCCAAAATGCGAGCATCGACTCCTCAAGTTTTGATAAATTAAATGGTTCCATATGAATAAGTGCCTAGACACTAGGACTTAGTGCTTAGAATATATAAATAGACATCCAATGACAACAATTCTTCCTAAGCCCTAAGTACTAGGTCCTAAGAACTAATTCCTTATTGTAGCCAGAAAACCCCCATAAAATCAAACATCAAAAAAAGAAAAAACCCACAGCACACTGGACTGTATTCTTTAGAGCAGCATGTCTTCTTGTCTTCCCATTTCCTATCACCTTCGTGCTTACCGACAATGGTTCAGAGTTCAAGAAACATTTTGACATCGCACTTCGTGAACTTCATCTTACGCACTATCACACGTATCCACGAACTCCGAAGATGAATGCGCATATAGAACGATTCAATCGTACCATCCAAGAAGAATTTGCAATGTATCATGACGGACTCCTTCTTCTCTCTACAGACAGATTCAACATGTTCCTGTTGCAACAAACCACTCAAAACTTAGTAAACCAAAAAGGCCTGAAAAATCAGGTCTTTTTTAATTCACAGAAGAACACTTTGATAAAGCTATAAATAAAACACGAGCTACGCTTAGGCATTATGCCATGTCATAACGGGTATGCTGTATTTATTTTTAAGTAGTGGTATGCCACGACATAGCATGACAAAAATTATGTAAACAAAAAGAAAAACCTCGCATTGGCATACGAGGCTTAAAGCTAAGAGGCTGCCTATTTTGTTTTTTGTTCACCTTGAGCTTGCCGAAGAGGGGTTCTGAGCTAGGAACTTGCGAAAACAAGAGCAGGGTCATCAGTGCCCCAGACGCTATCGAACCAGCGGCAGTCCCAGAACCACTGTCCCTTGTAGAAGTACAGATAGCGGACGAGCGGGCTGCTAGCGAAGCCACGATAGATGGTTCCCCAGAAGAAGGTGTGGCGGATACTTCCATCCTTTTTCCACCTCCACTCCTTGGGTATAAGCTCCTGATGAGCGCAAAGATAGTCGAGCATGTTGGCGTTCAACACAGACCGTCTCTCAAGCTTCTTGCGAAGCTCGTTGCCCGAGATACGCTTGTTACCCCTTTGGTTCCTCGAGAGGTAGAACTTCACCTTAGTGGGATCCCACTTCAGGAGTCCGCCTTTCTTGTGTTCTACCACGCTCCAGCCACTGCAAAACAAGTTACTCTGCAGCGATCTTTGTTGAAGAGACGCGGAGGTCTTATCCTTTCAAAATGCAGGGTATCTATTCTGACAACGGAAGTGAGTACAAAGGGTCACCAGGACATCCTGTGCGCGACTTGTGTCGTAGATACAAGATGAGTCAGTCTTTCACGAAGGTAAAGCATCCTTGGACGAATGGGAAGACGGAGCGTGTCATTAAAACATTGATGGCGGAATGGTGTACAAAATCGTCTGGATTCATTTCACGGGATCATCGGAGGAGAGCCTTGTATGCCTATGTAACGTGGTACAACCAATCACGAATACATCAATCTTTGGGATGTACTCCCCTAGAACGTCTTGAGTCTTACCTTCAAAAGTGTCAACAACGCTTGATAAATGTACAGGTCGTGTGGCGCTGTACATCTCAAACCATCCCACAAACGCGAAGCAATTGGAGTACCATAAAATCATTATAGTGTCGCTCAGGGAAACAAAGCAGGCGCAAAAGAATCTTCGCCTGGGAGTGGAAAAAAACCCGAACCTCCTTTGTAAATTTTTTCACCTCGTTCTGCGCGAATTGAAACAACAACCACTTCATTCTCTGTCTCATCAAAAAATATCTGATACCCCGTAAAATAATCCTCTGCGGAATTCCAATAATGCCCCGTTGTTATGCCATCTGGGTCAAGTGGCATCTGACCAAGATATTTTGGTATAAGACAACTAAGGTCAAAGTTTTGCAATCCTCCAATGTCTGATTCTGCAATATTACTCATTTCTGTCGGAAAATCTATCCCGTTACAACTTTTTGCACCAGCTCCGCCGAATACACCGCCTCCATCAGTGATGTTTTGTTGAATTGCATTCCAGATTTTATTAATATCGGTGCGTCGTTTTTTATTTCTTTCCTCCGGTGTATACAACGTCGGTTCCTCAAAAGAAACAACCTCTTCGTCTTCCACAATAGTTTCTTTTTTTTCTACTACTATAGGTAAAGAAGGAACCGTGCCACTTGTTGTAGATGTAGTGTGTATCTTTTTAGGTGGTGGCAAAGGATCAACACCCCTATTTTGTATTGAATTGTGCTCAATAAAATCTTTTAACCTATCGACATCACCATTAAATTCTTTAAGTTTCTGGTCAACATTGCGATCTTGATCAATAGACTTTTTGATCCACGTCTGATTACGTACCTCAGCAGGTATCTCACGTATAACCACAAGCTGTGATGCACGTACAACATCCTCCTTAATCTTCTCAATAATTTCGTCATTTATTTCTGTATACGTATTTGGTTTGATAATACCAACATCCATTTTTATTACTCCTTTGGTTATAGGATCAAGAACGCCCACAGCAACAGTACGTTCGTTACCAATAATACGCGTTACTCTTTTTTGTGTACTCGATGTATACTCTACGCCAAACGCAGTACCTCGTACCACCGCAACCGCATTTGATGTCCTCACCTCCCACAACGATTCGGGAGTAACAAAAGACACTACTTTTGACCACACACGCCCCACCACCAACTCTAAGCTGACTGAAAGAACATTCTTGTCCTTTTTAAAAAGAGCTGAACGAACAATAACGCTCGTCTCTGAATCAAGACGGGCAACAGATCCATCTGAAAAATAAAGATTTGCGGCACCCCCCTTTTTAACTTCAATAGTGGCGCCTTCCCAACTTCATCGCCAGTGCGAAGAATACGTGGTGTTGAACTCCCTGCATAGCTTGCCACCACCTCTGGCGTTACTACCTCAACCCAAAACATCCCATCCTCTTCATAACGAAAATTCTCTGGGTACAACCACGAAGATAGTGATCCCCAAACAAGGAAAACAACAACTCCAATAAGAAGCAGGGAGACAAACACTAAAACAAAAACTTTTTTATTCAAGACCATACTCCTCTATTCTACATCGAAAATATACATCATTTTGTTAGACTTTTAAATCCCTACTGTGGCGCTGTCTCTTGGAATGATGGCTTGGCAATCTTGAATGTTTTTGTGATTGTCTCTGTTTCTCCCGCGGAGTCAGTTACAACAAGAGTTGCTGTTTGGGTTCCTTCAGTAAGGAAAGAAACCTTTGGTATTTGTGGATTTGTACATCCGGCATGAGAAGATGGACACGATGGTGGTTTCCCGTTGCTAAATGTCCACTTGCGGTCTGTGATTTTTGCGTTTAACGATGGGAGAATTGGTGTAGGCTCAGAATCATCTCTCAGGTATATCGCACTTCCTGCGACGACCTTGAGTGTTGCACAATCACCAAACGTTACGCTGTCTTTCGAACAGGTCACTTTGGTGAGAAGGGTGTGCACCTTAAGTCCCGGTGCTGCTATTGATTTTGTAATACTTGGTATTCCTCCGAGACCTGTACAGGTGAGAGAGTAGTTTCTATATCCAGGAGGGAGAGATGGAGGTGTCACTGATTGTGTTTTTTGGGAGTCATTTGTTACTGTTTTTACTCCCGACCATCCAGAGTCATTAGGGTTTGAAGAAGCGGTACATGCGGATGCGTTTTTTGTAATCCATATGAGGGTAGCGGACTGGCCACGATTGATTTCTGTTGGGCTGATACTGAAGATGGGGATGTCTAGAACTTTTATTGTTCTTTGTTGATTTGTGGTTCCTCCTGGACCAGCGCAAGTAAGTGTGTAGGTGGTATCTTGAGTTGGAAAAACCATTTTTCCAGGGTTACTTATTCCCACATTTCCAGACCAGTTGGAGTCGGTAGGGGATGCGGATGCAGTACAAGAGGTTATATTTTGTGTTGACCAAGAAAGCGTTGAAGAGCTACCTTTTGCGATAAAAGTAGGATTTGCGACAAAAGAAGAGATGGTGGGAGGGGGTGCAACAACCCTGAATTCCCAGTAACCATCAAGATACCCGCTACTCGAGAGAGAAATTCTGTGTATTCCTGGTGTGGATGGAGCGGTGAGTGAAAAACCAAAATTACCATTTGTGCTGGTCCAATGGGACCCAGTATAAGGCGCCACGTAATTTTGGCTTTGTGTGGTACCCCAATCTGTGGTTATGGTGTGTGTCCCACCACCCCAGCTGTTGGTGCATCCAGAGACGTTTGTGTACCCAGAAAGGTAGATGGGGTCTCCTGGTTTTACTGTTCCTGCCATCGAATTCGCGTAGAGTGTAAGAAAAGCCGGGATTGCTGCCCAAGGGTTGGTGATATCGCTGATCCGTATGGATTCTGGAGTAGTATAGGTAAAGTATCCGCCAACACCCACAGAGATGTAACTTGATGCGCTCGATCCACTTGAATTTCTGCATGTAATAGTATATGTTGCTCCTTCGTCGGGGACACGTGGAGAAAATCCGGGACCACCAGTGTTGAAACAACCTCCACCAAAACCCCACATGGGGTCCAGACAATAGGAGCCTGCCGCAAAAGTGTCTGAGCCACCCCACTGTGCTTGATATTGGGTTATGTCTAAATTTGAATATCCACCGCCCGAAAGCGTACATGTCGTAGGAAGTGTTTGTGCTTTTTTGATGGATGAACACCAAGAACCAAAGGGACCATAATCATAGCACTGTTGTTCTTCCACTATTTTTATTTCGTTTTTTCCGGACCAACCCAACGAGGTGATTTGGGTATTCAATTGGGCCGGATTGGGTGAAGCTGTCACAGAATCTAGTGTGAGAGGTTGTGGTTTTGTGCATCCTCCATTGTCCCAAACCCCCCCTTCGGAAACACATACGTCACTTGGATTGGGATACCACCGACAAGGCCATCCACCCCTATCACATTGATAATATGCATTAGTAATCTGTGTTGTGCCCACCCATCCCAGAGATACTATCACTCCGAAAAAGAGAATAAGGGCTATTTTGTGTTTTTTAGAGATCCATAAAATTAATCCCGAAGAGACTATGGCAACGAGTAAGATGATTAATAATAGACGAGAATTTGTTCTTTGTGGTGATTGTAATGATTTTGATTTTTCCTTTTGAATTGTGTAGTCGGGCGAAAGGTTTGTTGAATATTCTCCAAGCATCATTTTTCCTTCAAATATTTTTGCCTCCACACGCAGTGCTTGTGCGGATTCTTTGGCTTTTAGGTTGAATATTTTATTCTTCGTTGGCAGGGCGAAATCTATTATTTCATTTCCTTCTGCAATCAACCCTTCTTGTTCGTTGAACACTTTTACGTTAAGCGTGGAAGTTCCGATATTAACCTTCTCGAGGGTAAATGTATCTATAAATGGTTTGCTATAATCTACTTTTATGGTAAATGATGCATTCTTTTGTACGTTTGTGTGCGAAGAAGAAATGTTTTCTATGGTAATAGCCTTACCTAATACCACATATCTAAATGTAGCGACTGATCCTTGTCGTTTTCCCTCTGAATTTACGAAAGTAATAGTACCTGCATATACATTTGTTTCGTAATTAAAATTTGGTAGTTGAAATGTGATTTGTTTCTTTTCTTTCGGATTAAGGATTATATTTTTTTCGTTATAGCTTTTTAACGTTGGTGGCAAAATAACGCGTCTGTAAATATCAATTTTTGGAGTTAATGTAATTTGTTTTGAAGAGAGATTCGAGAGAGTAACTTGATAGTTAATGTTTTTGTCTTTGTGGAGTGTTGGGCCTTCTTCTGGATCGAATTCTCCTGCTTCGGTGATTAATTTAGGATTCAATACCATGACATAGGAAAATTCACCTTCGACATCGAAAGGTGTCGGGAATGACCAGCCCAGAGGCATTCCATTTTCCAAGAATGAGCTTATGATGATCCCAAGATGTTTTCCTGCAAGCCCTTTAGGAAGTGTGTAGTTAAATTCGATTGTTTTAGATTCTCCTGGACGCAAAAAGAATGGATCGGATATCCTCATATCATAAATCGCTTCTGCATTTCCGTTAATCTCAAAATTACTTCCGAGAATAATTTTGTAATAAATACTCGGCACACTTTCTGAGCGCTCATTTCTTAGCACGAAAGATCCTTGTATTGTGTCTCCGCTTTTGTAGTTTTGTTTGTCTAGTAATACGTTTATTACGCTTACTTGTGCAGGTGGTCGAAAATCCTGTTGTGTTTGTGCAAAAATAGAGGTAGGTGTTAGGAGCGATAAAAGAAGCGACCCGATCGAAAAGAATTTTAATAGACGCATGTTTTTGTATTAGTTTTTAATAACGTACTTTTATTTTAACATGCATATATACAAAACGTCACATCTCCTCTGGCGCATCGATACCAAGCAGATATAAGCCTCTGGAAAGTGTAGTAGTCACGGCACGCACAATCACAAGAAGAGTTTTTCGTTTGCCTTCATCGTGCTCGGTAAGTATGGGGTGGGAGTGATAAAATTCATTTGCTGATTGAGCAAGCTCGAAAAGGTGATCTACAAGCAAATGAGGTAACCACGCATCAATCACGCGCTGTATAGTTTCAGGGATGCGCGCGCAGTGAAGCAATAGTTCACGTTCTTCGGCGTCAAGTACTACCCCTTCAGGAAAAGCATCTCCTATTTCATCCGCACTTTTACGTAAAATGCTTTTTAGGCGTGCGCAAGTATACTGAATATAGGGCCCCGTTTTCCCCTCAAACGAAAGCGCATCTTCCCAATGGAATACAATGTCTGATTTACGATTATGTGAAAGATCAAAAAACTTAATCGCACCGAGGCCAATCTGTTTTGCCACCTCATCGACGTTGTGCAGATTGGGGTTTTTTTCATAAATCACAGCTCGCGCGCGGCGCTCAGCCTCATCAAGTACCGCCGTGAGCAAAATAACATTACCCTTACGTGTACTCATTGCGCCCTCGGGTAATTTCATAAATCCGAATTCAATATGCTCACTCGCCTCTACTCCCTCAAACCCGAGCAATTCTGCTACGCGAAATACCTGACGAAAATGGTGCGACTGGCGATTGTCTACGACATAAAGATTTTTCCAAAAATCGTAGTGGACCTTTCGATATTGAATAGTCGCCAGGTCACGCAAAAGATAAGTCGTAGCGCCATCGGATTTAACCAAAACTGCTTCATCAAGCCCCTCTTTGGTTAAATCAACAACCACTGCGCCGTCTTCTGTTTTTTTTGCAACGCCCCTCGTAAGCGCAAGCTCAACAATCAGTGGCATCGCCTCCTCATACGCGCTCTCTCCACGATGTTCTTCAAAAGAAAGTAATTTAAGTCGTGCGGCATTGTCTTCTAATTTTTTCATAGAAATCTCCACCATCCACTTCCAAATTGAGCGATTTTCACTATCACCCTTTTCTAGTTTTGCAAACTCCATTTTACCCTTTTCGTGTATATCTTCTTCTTGATTTGCTATCACATACAGTTCTTGCAGTTTGATAAATGGATCGTTTTTAATAGCATCGATCTCGCGCTCATTTCCCTGAACTGCTTTTTTGTACGCATATAACAATATCCCGAACTGCGTTCCCCAATCCCCCACGTGAGTATCAGCCACAACCCGATATCCGCGAGATAAAAGTATACGCTTCAACGCATCACCAATCACCGCAGAACGTAAATGCCCCACATGCGGTTGTTTTGCAATATTAAGTTGAAAATAATCCAAGACAACGGTTTTTCCACGCCCTTCTTGTTCTTCGCCTTCTGTCGCTTTTACCCCATTACGCGGACCTTCCTTAAGGATCGCCTGAAGCGCCTCCTTATAAAAAAGATCGCTCATTCGAAAATTAATAAAACCACTCTCAAAAGAAATGGAATCAATATATTCATTTTTCGGATTACTCTTAATGTCCTCGATGATAAGTGTCGCAACCTCTTGTGGTGATTTTTCCAATATCTTTGCAAGCTTCAGTGCAACAGGGGTTGCGTAATCACCAAAACGAGTATCGGGCGAAGGCACCACATCAATGAGCGCAACATCCCACCCACATCGCTCAAAGACAGAAGAAAGTATCGTAGTAATGAGTTCTTTTGGACTAGACATACTTTGAAAAGCTTTCGTTTAATGTATACACTGGATATATGGCAAGTCTAGCAGAAAACCCAAAAATCTTCCATGACTATGAAATCCTCGAGACGCTCGAGGCTGGTATAGTACTGTTTGGTTTTGAAGCGAAAGCCATCCAAAATAACATGGCAAGCCTCAAAGGGAGTTACGTAAAAATACTCGGGGGAGAACCCTATCTTATTAATACGCATATTGGCCCCTATCAAGCAGCTAATACACCAAAAGACTACGACCCCACACGTGCTAGAAAACTCTTAATGACACAAAAGGAGCTCCTTCATCTCTTCATGGAAACACGCGAAAAAGGCTTGACTTTGGTGCCTATTCGTATTTATACTAAGGGACGACGCATTAAGGTCGCTATTGGGCTTGCGAAAGGAAAAAAGGATTACGACAAGCGTGAAAAGCTTAAAGAAAAGTCCGCAAGACGAGAGCTTCGAATGCATCAATTTTGACAATTGGGGATGATCGGCTTCGACAGATATTTGCGGATAATTATGCAGAATAAGGTGTTCGTATCCTTATTAAACAACGAACAAAGTACAACTGCCAACTTATTCAATAGGCAACCAGCTCTCGCTTACGCGTAAAACTGGAGTCTCACCCTCTCTTCTCGATATAGGGAACGAGGCTTGATACATCGAGATAGATTTTCTTAAACGGCTCTTATAAGAAAACAACACTAAAGAGCACAGCTACAACACATTTTGCTCGCTTCAAGTGTTGTAGAATATACCAAGCAAGCTACTCTGTAGAAATAATTGTTCAACGTATTTGGATGTGGGTTCAATTCCCACCATCTCCACTCGACTCGATATAATATTAAATAATAAATATCACACTTTGAAGTTTAATCGATATCAAAAAATACAGGTAAAGATAAATGAGTCCATCACCTCGGAAAAGCTCCAGGTCATTACCGACAAAGGAGACAATCTGGGTGTGCTATCTCGCGAAGATGCACTAAAAGCAGCGCGAGAAAAAGGTCTCGATCTCGTCGAAATTGCTCCGCTCGCCAAACCCCCCGTTGCAAAGATTATCAGCTTCGACAAATATCGCTACGAAAAAGAAAAGCAGCTAAAAAAACAAAAAGCGTCGCTCGAAGTAGGAGATCTCAAAATAGTACGTATCACCTTCGCGGGCGCACAACACGATCTTGAAACCAAGGCCACACAGATAGATAAATTTCTAGAAAAGGGGCACAAAGTTCAAGTAGAACTTCGTCTTCGCGGACGACAAATGCGCTTCAAAGATCTTGCCCGCCAAAAACTTCAGGAATTTCTCCCCCTTATCAAACATCCTTATAAACTTACCTCGGATATCAAATCAGCTCCTAAGAGCTTTATTGCGCAAATACAATAATATGAAATCAAATATTAAACTCGCAAACAAAAGAATCAAGGTTACCAAAGGAGGTAAGCTTCTTCATCGTAAATCAGGACAAAGCCACTTTCGTGCCAAAAAAGCACGTAGCGTTCTCTTGAGCAAGAAAAACACTGTTGAGGTCTCTGACACCGTTGCTAAGGCGGTACGCTCCTTGCTTTAATTTACAAACTACTATAAGGTATTGGGTACAAAACATATAATTATATGACACGAGTTAAACGAGGTACCATAGCCCACAAGAAAAGGGAAAAACTTCTCAGCTATACCAAGGGATTTAAGTGGGGAAGAAAGAGCAAGGAACGTGCTGCAAAAGAAGCACTTCTTCACGCATGGACACACGCCTTCCAAGGAAGAAAGCAAAAGAAAAGAGATTACAGAGCGCTCTGGCAAACCCAAATCAATGCCGCAGTGCGCAAAGAAGGTATGAGCTACAGCGCGTTTATTCACGCACTTAAACTTAAAAATATCGAAATCGACAGAAAGATACTTTCTACACTTGCTAAGGAACAGCCAGAAACACTTAGTAAGATCGTTGCCTCTGTGCGATAACCAATAAAAATACCCCGGCACTACGCCGGGGTATTTTTATTCAAAAACTGTTCCGCAGCGATAAGAAGACCTCGTGCATTTTTAAATTTTAATACTCCCAGCGCATCTTTAAAAGGATACCACCCATATTCATCGTGTTCCTCTGAAAGCACTACCTCCTCATACCCCACAGACGCCAAAAAATAAGTTACTACTTTTGATATTTCCTCTCCTCGCCGCATCCAGAGGAGCCTCCCCCTCCTCAACATGACCTTTTGCAAAATCCCAATGCCCCTTTTTATTCTTTAAAAGAAGGTACGTTCTTTTTCCACTACCCCCAAAATAAATAACCGCACCAGCGGAAATTTCATGTTTCATGCGTGTGGTAATATTGGGTCGCGATGTTTAAATAGTGCCGTCTCTCCCAAAGACTTTCTTGGTAATATAATCTTCGGTACAAACAGCATAATCACAGCGCTTATTATCGACATAATTCCAACAATACCAAAAAGAACATGGTATCCAAATGAAGTTGCGATAACACTTCCCAATAATCCTGCAAGGCCAGCTCCTATGCCTATCGTTGCGCCGTCAAGCGACCACTCAAACGACTGCCTCCTTACATCAAGGTGTTTTACTAAAAATAACTGGCCACGTGGCGGCATAACATGCCATTCCAAATGCACGCACTACTTGTATTATATAGAACTCCCATATCCGTGAAACACTTATAAGAAGAAAGGCGCTTACACTAAGCAATAATAAACCAAAGACGAGCGCGTAAAAATCATCTGATTCCCCATTAAATCTATCCAAAAATATTGCAATAGGAATCTGGATAGTTGATTTCGCAATAAGGTAGATAGCAACCGCCCACCCCACAGTAAGAAGCGTTGCGTCTTTAATTTGCGCCAAAACAAAAACAGCGAAAATAGGTTCTACAAATCCCCAACCAGTGAGAAGGAAAAGATCGCTCAAAATAAAAAATCGAACTAATTTATTTATTTTAATCATAATTGTTCATTAATTGTCACTAAGAAAAAAAGATTATCACGTACATCAATAGTAATATACTGTTTCCGGTTTTCACCCACACGCAAAAGGTATTCTGCAATAAGTGGCTTAATGGTTCCCTCGAGCACATTACGCAATGGTCGTGCACCAAAAAGAGGGTCAAATCCCAACTCTACGACAAGGGAAAGGGCTTGGGAAGTGTAGCGCAATTCAATACCATGCCCCAAACGTATTTCAGAGACAAGCTTCTTCATCTGAAGTTCAGCAATAATAGAAATATGTTCCTTGGTAAGTGGCTTGAAGATAATAACCCCACTAAACCTGTTAAGCAACTCGGGACGAAAATAATCAAGAAGTTTGTGTTTAAGTTCCTTATTCATATCCTCGACATGTATACCCGTCTCAATAGATTCATAAATAAATTTTGAATGTGCGTTTGATGTGGCAATAATAATAGTATTTGAGAAGTCGGTACTTCTTCCCCACGCATCGGTACATTTCCCTTCATCAAAAACAGAGAGAAAGAGATTGAGTACATCTGAATTAGCTTTCTCAAATTCATCAAGAAGAATAAGACTAAAGGGTCTGTCTCGTACAATGGTAGTGAGCAGTCCTTGCATATTCTGTTCAACAGACCCAATGAGACGTGAAAGTGCGCTTTTTTCCTGAAATTCAGCCATATCAAAACGAATAATAGCTTGCTCACCACCAAACATGCTACGAGCAAACGCTTTTGCTACCTCCGTCTTTCCAACCCCCGTTGGTCCCACGAAAAGAAATGTCGCAATGGGACTGTTGCCCCTAGAAAGACCGCTACGATATGAACGCATACTCTTCGCAACGGCAGTAACGGCTTCCTCCTGACCAACGATAGATCGCCTCATTTCTTGCTCCAAACCAAGAAGCTGTTCCACCTCTCCTCCGCGTGCCCTCTGGAGGGGAATATGAATTTTGGATTCTACAAGCTCCACGATATCTGCCTCATTCACACATGTTGCCCTTCTGTCTCGAGCAAGAATCACCACCTCCCTAAGCAACTCCTCGGCCGATGCGGGAAGTAATGTATTTTTTAAATAACGATGTGCAAGGTGTACCGCTTGGCGTATGGCTTTATAACTTATTATGATCCTAAACCGTGCCTCAAGTATCACACTTGTGTGCACAAGGATCTCTACGGCCTCATCCTCACTTACCTCTTCGACACGCACTACTTCAAAGACATCTCGAAATGCTGAATGGTGTTCAAGGTATTGTTTATAATCATCAAGATAGGTTGTAGCAACAACCTGGATTCCATCCTCTCGAAACGAGGATAATAGTACGTCTAGTGCAGTTACACTGTCTTGAGATGTCTTAATAATATGGTGAATATCGGGAATAAAAAGAACAATATTCCCTGCATTTCGTATCTCATTTAAGATTGCTACCACCCTTTTCTGAACCCCACCACCGACTTCGGTTCCCGCAAGTAAAGCATGTACTGAAACCTCAACAACCCTCTTGTCAAACAACTCCTGTACCGTATCGTCCTTTGTAATTTGATACGCTAAATATTGTACCAACGCTTCCTTTCCCACACCAGGATCACCAACCAATAATACATTATTACCTATCGGACGCTTTAAAATTTGCACCATACGCATGTATTCCTCCTTATGTCCAATAAGAAATCCAACAAGCTCTTTTCCTGCGAGGTATGTAACGTCAGTAGAAAGTGAATCTAGGAGGGGGGTTGGTCGGGCTGTCCAGGCACGATTCATAATTTTTCGTTTTGGAATGATATATCTCCGAGCCGTTCCAAGAAGAATAGTTCTCATCCCCACACGTTCCAAAAAACCCCTCTTCCTCCTTCTTACAAGTAATGCAAGACTTATATCTGAAGGGTGCACACCAAGAGCAATAAAAAAATTAAGAAGCGCGGAAGGACCTTTAGACAAAAGAGAGACAAAAAGATCCGACTCGTCAATATACAGTTTGTGATAACGTCGTGCCTCATGAAACGCACCCGTCACAAGTTGGTTTATCTTTTCCATAATATCTTCGCGCGTGTCTCCTACCTCCTCCTCGAGGAGGGTATGAATATGTGTAATAACCTTATCCTCTTCAAGCTCAAGCCTATGAAGAGCCTCAGCAATATATCGCTCTCGTACCATATTGAGACATAATAAAAGATAAAAATCTTTTTTCAAAAACAAAGCATGCCCCAAGGTCTTCTCCATTACATATAAAACCTTTGGAGAAGTATATAACGCAATATTAACATCCGTCTTTTTATCCAACTCAACATCGTCAATCCTTTGTACCGCCTCGTTTCGATATAAGAACGCATCCATTAAAAATAGTGCGATCAAAATTCCAATATATTTGAGATGTGAATTATTAGGCTCAAAAAAAAATAAAACAGCGATACCGCTCAACGCAAGATAACTTAAAAAAGGTACCGCACGCATGCACCACTGTATCGTGGATGAAGCAAAAAACTTTGGTTCTTCAAAATATAATCTCATGGAAGATTTATAGGGCACGAATAATAAGTATGGGGGGTATACTCACCCATACGAGATAAAACACAAAAACTATTATTAAAATTATGGAATAAACAACGCCTCCACAAAGAAGACGAATTAATCTAAAAAAAATACCAAGAATATATCCCATAGGACTATAATCCTGATAAAGTGGGTGAAAAAGATTAAGAAGCGTTACTTTAAAAGCAAAATATCTGTCAAGAAAAACGACAAAACGAGCAATACGCCCCCAATACGCATAAAACGCAAGAATATACCAATGCGATAAAAATCGCTCAAT
>JACRHX010000056.1 GCA_016211955.1 Parcubacteria group bacterium
AAATTGATGCGGCATCACTAGAATATCTGCCTATACGAAAATTGTAACCAGTAGATGCGCCAATTGAAGTTAGCAAAGGCCCTATATTGGTTCCCGATTGTTGAATGCCATCAATATAAATTTTTGCTGAAGAAACCCCGTCAGATTTATATGTTACAACTATATGGTGCCATTGGTAATCAAGCACGGATTGATTTGTTACAAATTCATTAGTCGAATCATTGCTTATAAACATAGTACTTATTGTTCCCCCCTTAAGTCGAAGGTAGTATCCATTGTCTGGGCTGTTAACATCGTACTTGTTGATTAGCGTACCAATTTGACTGGTGTTTGCCTTAAGCCACAAAGAAAGGGAAATTTCTTTTGTGATATTTAGGATTTGCTTATCTCCCATCTCAACATAATCATCTATCCCATCAAAACTAAGAGCCTTTCCAAATCTCCCACTAACCCATGTTGGGTTCCCAACAAGAACACCTTGATTGTTGTTGCCAGAAGAATCATTGACCATATCTCCAGCACCTTCATCAAAATTCCAGCTACCGATCAGCCCAATAGGTGTCGGCGTGGGGGTAGGTGACGGGGTTGGCGTAGGATTTGGCTGTGGAGTTGGAGTGGGCGAAGAAGCCACTGTTACCGTTATACTTTGTACTGAAGATAACCCACCAGTTCCATGACATTGGATTGAAAATATTGTTGTTGTGATGAGACTTTGTGTTGCTACACTTGAACCACTCATTGCTTTTTGACCGCTCCAACCGTTACTTGCTGTACAGTAATCAACGCCCACGCCCGAAGCACTCCAAGTGAGATACGTAGGGGTATTGTACGCTACGGTTGTTGGATTTGCGCTGAGAGTAACAGTTGGTACTGAGGGCGTACCTACGTTTACAGTAACACTTTGAATTGACGAGAAACCCCCTGCACCATGACAGCGGAGTGAGAAGGTGGTGGTTGTTGTAAGATTTCCTGTAGATACGCTCGAACCTGAAACCGCTTTTTGACCAGTCCAACCATCAGAGGCCTCACAATAATCTGCATTACCTGAAGTAGTCCATGAGAGAGAGGTAGGAGTATTGTAGGAAACAGTTGTTGGGTTTGCAGTGAAACTTGAGAGAGTGGGAGCGGGTGTTGAAGCGGCTGATCCACTATAGAGTGCCCCGACATCACTGGAAGTCAGAGCTCTGTTATAAACTTTAACCTCATCCATTAAGCCTTTGTAGTAAAAGTTGTATCCACCTGGTGAATACTGACCAATCCTAAAGCTTCTACCAGGAGCAGTACCTATAGAACTTTGGGCAACCCCCTCCCTTGATCCAGATTGCTCCGATCCATCAATATATATTTTTGGTCCTACACCACTTTTATAAACAGCGGCTATGTGATGCCACTGTCCATTAATTACACCGTTGTCTGTAAAAAACTTGTCTTCTGAAGAACCATCAACAAAAAAAGTTATTTTGTCCGAAGAAGAAAACTTATTTCCAATCGCCAAATAATAACCGTTATTTGCTCCGTTTTCATACTTATTCACCAAAACCCCTATCTGACTAACGTTCGTTTGTAACCATAGAGATATCGACATATCTTGAAAATTATCCAGAGTCGCTTTATCTCCAATATCGACATAATCATCCACGCCATCAAAACTAAGAGCTTTACCAGATTTCCCCATAACCCACTCTGGGCCACCAACCAAGGCCCCTGGATTGTTATTTCCCGATGAATCTGTGGCAACAGTGCCACCTTCTTCATCAAAATTCCAGCTACCGACTAATCCGCTTGTTACATCAGCGGATTGTGCAAAAACAAAAACGGGCACCATAACATATATAGCAAATGCCAAGGCGATAAAAGATTTATTGATTCGCATAATTAGTTTTTAAATGGCTGGCGGAAAACACAAAACTCCCAGCCAGATAGTAGCCTTGCGGCCACTTATGCAGGTTTCCCCACATAGCAACAACAGCGCTCTGACTAGGAGCTTAATACTGTTGTTGACTTGTGTGCCATGCCCTACCAAAAGATAGAGTTTAGGCAGCTATTCAATATTTAGTTGTTAAGTTTAAATTAACACATTTCTCTGAAATTAAAAATACCCTAATCACCCCCACCCCACGCTTCTCCTCTGCGTGTATTTACCCTTCAATCTGTAAGCCATATCTAATCCTTTCACGACCGCTTGAGCATCCATACCGGTTGTGTTTCTTAGCATTAATAACTCTCTATGCTTCTCCAGCAAGAGATCATCCGACAAGCACATATCCATCAATTCATGCCATCCCTTACTCTCCGTGAGTTTCTGGGGGGTGTGTGCGGTATTCCAACTATACCCTGCTTGCACCATAGCCCTACTTACGTTTCCACCATTTTCCACCACATAGCGTGCTACCAACTTTTGTTTCAATGTTGCCATGTATCGTTTAAAATCAGGAATTTTAGTTAAATAACGGTATTAGTTTTTCTTTTATAATACCACAAATTTATGGTTTATACAACTACGATTACGCCCGCCAAGACCTTGAATTAGGGATCACATTTCTCTATATTATCCATTATGTCGTACATGGGATTGCAAGATGAAATAATAAATATACAAAATTACTATGACTCCAAAGGAAAAACTATTAAGTGCGCTAGAAGTTGAGGGAATAAATCTTACCAGAAAGGCTCAAGAAGATAGTGCTCCTTATTGGGAGGATTCCAATCACCTAGAAAACACATTCAGAGGTTTTCACGATTGGTGTCAGAAAATTAAAGATTTCATCATTGATCAAAAAATTAACTCTGATATAGCGAATTTCTTTTTTAGGGCAGATAGTGTTCCTCCCCACTATGTTGGGTTGTATGAATATAGGATAGATAAAGAAAAATCACGTGAATTATTAAAAAATATTCGTATCGAAACTAGCAAAAAGTTGGATTATTTAGAAAAGATGCGGGGCGAGGTTCCTGAAAAAAATGAAAATCGGTTAAGATCACTACATCTAATCACCCTCTCTTAAACCTAGTGACCCAATATTCTTAGTTCTCGATGAACATTTTGAAACTCCGATCAGATACGAGGTAATAGATAAAGGAGGTGAAACCTCTATCAAAAAACTACACAACATTGCTTATTTTGCAGATGCCCCAGGAAAACAAGTTAAGTATAGCAAAAATCTTATGACTAATATCAATAGCGGATTATTTAGAAAAGAGCGGGTGCAAAAATATATGGAAATTAATAAACTCGAAAAACCAAGGCTCGTGCAAAAATCGAAAGAAAACACCTTGGTCTTAGCGAATGAAATTGTAGTAGAAACTGGACTAGTTAAAAATAAAATATCACCGGAGTATCAATATCAATATATAGATAAAACGCACTAGTATCCGAATATCTCCCGACTCAACAGTCAGTCGGACGACAAAAACCCTTATTCTATAGGGGTTTTTTCTATTTTGTATCCGACTGCATGGAGAGGGAAAATTACATTAAGATAAAAAACCTAGTGACGGCAATAATCTAATGTGCAACCATGAAACTCGTTTTTGCGAGCAGGGTAGCCAAGCACATTGGAACCTTGCTCACAGGAACGAGTTTTTATATTTAAAAGGTTTGCGAGAAAAGAGCCACACAAAATTTTAAACAGATTATGGACACAAACAAATCGTCACAATTCCAAGAACAAGATCAATCACCGGGAAGTAGATTGGTTGTTTGTATTGATGATAAAAAAGGGGGTAAACCAACTCTAACCCTTGAAAACCCATCGGAAAAAAACCTGCAGGAGCTAAATTCAAATGGATATGGCATCTTTGAAACTGCGAATTCCTTTTTTGCGACCAGTGAACAGATAAGACTATTGAGTAAGAAATTGCGGAAAAGCATCACAAAACGTCAAACTGAGTTTCTCTCCCAGCTCAATGAGGTATATATCGATGCTGATG
>JACRHX010000059.1 GCA_016211955.1 Parcubacteria group bacterium
ATTTGGCAGCTTGTTATTCTTCCTATGTATAATGAGCCTTTTGAGGTAGTAAGAGAGAGTTTTGATGCGCTTGTGGCAACGGGATATCCACGTGAAAAAATGATCGTCGTTCTAGCGCTCGAGGGGCGTGCTGGGGGGGCTAGTTCTACGATGGGGGATATGGTTCGAGAGCGCTATGCGCCTCATTTTCCCCATCTCCTTATTACTATTCACCCCAGTGATATTTCAGGAGAGCTTAAGGGGAAGGGGGCAAATCAAACATGGGCGGCTCGTGAGGTAAAAAAACAAGTTATTGATCATCTCGGTATTCCTTATGAGCATATTGTTGTGTCTGTTTTTGATATAGACACAAGGGTAATGCCTGATTATTTTCATTGTCTTACCTATCACTACCTTACTGCGGAAAAACCGCTGCGTTCAAGTTTCCAACCTATTCCGTTGTTTATTAACAACATTTGGGAGGCGCCGGCCTTTGCGCGGGTTTTGAGTTTTGGTTCGACGTTTTGGCAGATGATGCAACAGGCACGCCCTGAGCGACTTATTACTTTTTCATCGCATTCAATGGCGTTCAAGCCCCTCGTTGAGATTAATTTTTGGCAGACGAATATGGTTTCAGAGGATTCGCGTATTTTTTACCAATGTTATCTTCACTTCGATGGTGATTGGCAGGTGGTACCTCTTTATTATCCCGTTACGATGGATGCAAATGTCGCACCAACGTTTTTTGGAACGCTTGTGAATCAGTATAAACAGCAACGAAGGTGGGGGTATGGGGTAGAAAATCTTCCTTACTTTATGTTTAATGCATTTAAGAATAAGAAATTGGCGTTTAAAAAGAAGTTTTCTCATGCCATACAGCTTATTGATGGATTTTGGTCGTGGTCTACGAACAGTATTATGATGTTTCTTTTGGGTTGGCTTCCTGTACTTGTCGGAACGGAGAGTTTTAGAGTGACCTTGCTTTCATATAATCTCCCGTACCTTACACGCGATATCATGGTTATCGCCATGTTTGGGCTTATCACCTCCGCAGTGCTAAGTATCTGGCTTCTTCCTCCAAAACCACTCCAATATGGAAAGATGAAATACGCATGGATGTTTCTCCAGTGGTGGATGACCCCCGCTACTTCTATATTTTTAGGTTGTTTCCCTGCTCTTGAGGCACAAACTCGGCTCATGCTAGGACAATACATGGGCTTTTGGGTAACCCCGAAGTCAAGAGCGAAAACTGAGAATCTAGAATCTGGAATCTAGAAATGTACAAGTTTGTTTGACGAAATGTATTTTTTATGTTATCCTAAACTAGGATCTTGAGTAGGAAAGGGGTGATGTATTGTGAGTGAGTACAAACAACACTCAGGGGTACGTCGTGTACCCCTTGGTATTCTTCGTGTTAGGAGGCCACATCGACCCTACCTTACCGAAGAGGAGTTTCAGCGACTTCTTAATGGCGAGGTGTTGATTGAAGAAAAGGTTGATGGCGCGCCTTACGTTCGTGAGGAGTCGGGATATGTGTTCTACTGTGAGGACCTGAAATATCAACACAGCATTGCATATAACCGTATTCCTCGGTCACAAGGAGAATTTCCCTCTTTCGTTGTGTGTTACGATGTGTGGATTATGGATGAAGCACGTTGGGCAGACAGGAGAGAGAAGGAGTATCTTTGTGAGGCAGTAGGGGTTCCGGTGATTCCTCTGGTATTTCGTGGCATGATAACTACTAGCGAAATTCCAGTGATTGCCAATCGGATTTCTGCCTTTGGCGAAGAGTGCATAGAGGGGCTTGTGATAAAGAACTATGGCACTGATGTCTTTGGTAAATTCATTAACGCGGAGTTCATCTCTGCGCTTGAAGATGCCGAGCATTGGCGCAATAGGCCTCTCGTGGTAAATATACTTGTTTTTGTATAGAGTCATCTTCGGCGGGAGGTGATTTTTATTTTTTACGCTAAATGAAGTTTTGAGGTGAAGGATTCGAGTTTCTCATGAAGTGCGGGGATTTCAGTGATAGTGTGATGAGTAAGAAAGAGTTTTGCCTCTTCTTCGGCGATTGCGAGAAGTGCTGGGTTTTTAAGAGTGGACATCACGATATCTGACCAGCCGCTTTGTTCTTCGCCCAGGAATTCTCCGGGACCACGTAATCTAAGGTCCATCTCGGCAAGCTCAAAACCGCTGTGGGTGGTGGTCATCGCCTTGAGGCGTCGTTCCTCGAGGTGTACGACCGAGGTGGTAAAGAGGAGACAATAGGATTGGTGTTCATTTCTTCCAATACGGCCTCTAAATTGGTGAAGTTGTGCAAGTCCAAATCGTTCCGCGCTTTCAATGAGCATAACCGTAGCATTTGGAATATCGACACCTACTTCGACAACAGAGGTGGAGACAAGAATATCAACGGACTTTTCAGCAAAGGCTTTCATAATAGCTTCTTTTTCATCAGATTTCATTTTTCCGTGGAGTATTCCCACTTTAAGATCAGGAAAGATGAGGCTTTGTAGTTTTTCATGCTCATCTTTTACTGTTTTCACCTCCCACCAGAGCATTTTTTGTTGTGTTGGAAGTTTTTTTATATCTTCGCTTGGTGCGGATGTCTCAATACGGGGACATATGACAAATGCCTGAAATCCCTTTTTAACCTGACTACGTACAAATTCGTAGGCTTGCATGCGGTTTTCGGGTGATACAATCTTGGTTGTTATTTTTTTTCTTCCTTTTGGCATCTCATCAAGTACTGAAATATCCATATCCCCAAAAACGGTGAGAGCAAGTGTGCGGGGGATGGGCGTCGCGGTCATGCTGAGGACATGGGGATGCACTACATGTTTATCTCGCGTAAGAATGGCGCGTTGTTCGACACCGAAGCGGTGTTGTTCGTCGATAACTATGAGTGCCGGATGTGCCAACACCACTTCTTTTTCTAAGAGGGCGTGGGTACCAATTACGATGTTTATTTTTCCTGATCGTATACTTTTGAGAAGTATTGGTTTTTGGGTCTCTGAGGAGAGGCCTTCGAAAGCATAGTGGTATTTTTTTCCCGCTATGAGACCTATTGCAATTGGATATGCTTGAAATAAGCGTATAAATGTCTCAAAGTGTTGGCGGGCAAGGATTTCAGTGGGTGCCATGATAATAATCTGGCGTTTATTGAGGACGGTATTCAGAGCAAGAATTGCAGATACCACTGTTTTTCCAGAGCCCACATCACCATTAAGAAGTCTCTGCATGGGTGTTGCCTCGCCCGTGTTTTTAAGCATCGTCCATGTCGCTCTTTTTTGAGCCTCGGTGAGGGTGAAGGGGAGTGTATCTATGAACTGTTTTATTTCTTCAAGATGAATAGTAAGTGGAACTCCACTATTGTAGTTTTCCTTTTTTCTTTGTTCTCGGGCCAAGGAGACGAGAAAAAGGTGTTCGAAGATAAAGCGTTGATGTGCGTGTGACGCCTCCTCGAGAGTCTTTGGATAGTGGATGGCGTAGAGTGCATCTTTGAGAAGTGGAATGTTGTTTCTTGTAAGGATCTCGTGGGGAATGTATTCAGGAAGCTCCTTTACCCACTCAAGCAGAGAGCTTAAAAAATAGCGTATTGCTTTTGAAGTGATACCCTTCGTTTCTCGATAGATAGGGATAATACGCCCCGTATGTGTTGTGTCTCGCATGGGTGCTCCGATAAGTTCATAGAGGGGATTTGATAGATACATTCCATGCTGATCCTCGGCTACTTTTCCGGCGAGATTGACCATTGCTCCTTCTGCGAGAGCCTTTCCAATATAAGGTTGGTTAAACCAAATCGCTTTTATTGCCCCCGATTCATCTTCAACAACGATTTCAGTAATCGCCATGTGTTTTTTAAATGAACGGTGGGTGTGGGATCGGATAATAACCCCTTGTACTACGTAATCTGCGCCTGGGGTTATTTCATCTATTTTAGTGATGTGTGAAAGATCTTCATAACGTGTAGGAAAGAAAAACAAAAGATCACCCACGGTCTTAAGACCAAGTTTTTCCAATTTTTTAGAAAATTTAGGTCCAATGCGAGAGAGAGATGTAAGGGGTGTGTCGAGAGACATAATGGTTGGGTACCCCTTCAGGTATTTTTAGGCGGAAACCCACTTAAAATAGGTGCTTTTATCCGATTGGTTTTCTATATATCCATCAGGATTGTACTGTGAGGTATTTAATTCAACCTCAAAGAGATAGTGTGTGGCTTGCATGGTAAGTCCAGGAAAGCTTGGTGAGTCTTGGCGAATGCCTCCTGTGCCTTTGCTGGTAGTTGGTATTTCTCCTGTTATACCAAGTTCTTCTTGAATTGCTCGATTTATCATTTCTTGATTAGGTGTTTCTCCTGCCTTGATTTTCTCGGCCATAGAGCCCTCGAGAGTTCGTCTTCGTTCTCTCCCGTCTTTGAATATTTGTTTTTTCTCGACTAATTTTAAACGATTACCGGTTGTTGGATCTGTATAATATACATCGATATAGGTAATCGATACTTTGCGAATCAACTCGCCGGATTCTTCTATTTCGAGAATGGCTTCACCCCCCATGACCTCTTTTACGAGATGGTCTAGGGTTTTTGCGCTTCCCTTTCCCCAGTCTTCAAAGGGTATATTATGTTGTTTGAGCAAAATGAGGAGATCTTGTTTTGCTTTTTCAAACCCACCTTGTTCTTTGGTGGATTGCGTATTTTTTTGGTCTGGTGTATACATATTTTTGAATTGATTATAATTTACTAAAGAGAAGTTTAAACACTGTTTTTTGAAAATCTGCAATTGACTGATTTTCAATCATAAGTGCCGTCTCCGTAGTATAATCTATAATTGCCACCGTGTCTTTATAGACTATTTGGGTAATATTATTGTCAAATAATCCAAACTCTTTTGGGATTATTTTGATTGTTTTATCAATGGATTGTTCTGCGGCATTTTTCGTAGCTTCATTGGTGATCATAAATCGACCTAATCGTTTTTTGTCCCTAAGCTCTTTATAGTTCTTTGGGAGATATTTTCCTGCCTCTGCGATATTTTTGCGTGAATTATAGCGATACAACACATCATCTTTATCAAGACGTGTTACCACATCTTCAAAGACACTCATAATACCCTTTCGTCCTTCAAGAAAGGTAATTTTTGGTTTTCGTTCTCCTTGTTCAACCCGTGCTTTAAGCTCTAGAACAAGCGAGTTAATTTCTTGAAGAGCATCCTCGGCAACGCGATGAATCGTTTCTGGACTTGCCGCGACGTAGCGTCGGCGTTTTTTGGAGGGTGAGATGGCTATTATTTCCTTTTCTTGAAGAGCCGGGAGGAGAAGGTAGAGGGCGGGTCTATGAATACCCGTCTTCCTGCTTATATCTGATATGGTACTCGGACCAAGATCAATGAGTGCAAGGTATACATCTATCTCTTTGTCATCGAGGCCTATTTTTTTTAAAATACGATGAGGATCCATATTTTTGTATTTTATGTAAAATATTTATACATATTTAATTTAGTATAAATCATAGTAAAAATAAGTCAATAAGACTTATACACATCTTTTTTATTACACATTTGTATATTTTTTAAGACAAATGTATGGAAATTCATCATAATAGAGATAGAAATACCTTGAAAAAGGAATAAAGGAGAAAAAACCATGAGAACAGCAGTTGAGGTAAGAGAAGCGGTGCATAGAACGTTTTTACTCCACACTGATTTTGCAAAAAAGCCATCAAAGGCGGTACGTAAGTGGGATAGTAAGACACCCTACGCTGTGCATCCGACATGGTGTGGACTCACGATTTTGTGTGAAGAGAAGATTGCCGAGGAGGATCGGTATGATTATGCAGAGGCGCTTTTCTATCACGACATTCTTGAGGACACGAATGCGAGCCTGCCACCGTGTGTATCCGATCGAGTGAGGGAGCTGGTCGAAGGGATGACGTTTATGGGCGGTAGTGTGGAAGAAATGGAGCGTGTGTGGGAGCGAGGCAATGAGATCATTCTTTTGAAGCTTTATGATAAGGTTTCCAATCTCATGGATAGCGATTGGATGCCTAAGGAAAAGAAGGACAAGTATATTGCTTACACAAGAAAACTGCTTACTATCGTGAAGAGAGAGTACGGAGGCTTGAATATCACAAAGATTGCAGAAGCGATGTGCTGATAAAGGCATAGATCTAAAATGAAGGGAGATGATATGGTGGAAAACTTACAGTCGTACCTTATCAGCATGTTGTGGGATGAGTAATCCTTCCACAACAACCGAAAGGAAAGGAGGTGATAAGAATGGCGTATGGAGAATGGGCAGAGGCGTACCGTGCTCTTGGTGAGGTAAATCGTCAAGAACGTTTGCGTGAGGAAATTCGTGAGATTGATAGACAATTTTATCGCCGTCAGGCAGCAAACGCGACCGATTGGCAAACGAGAGAGTTTTACGAGGGTCTTTCTGGGGATTACGACACGAGCCAGTATGAGGAGTCTGGGCAGTAAATAAAATAAGCCACTCAATTTGAGTGGCGTTCTCTTTTTTATGCAAGTTTGTTAATAACGTAATAAAATAATACACTATTTTATTACGTTATTTTACTATGATTAAAGGGTAAATTGGACATTTTATTTAGAAAAGCTACATATTTGTAATAATTTTAATACAAAATAATACTTTTATGGCAGGATAAGGATATGAAATAACATATATACATCTATGGATAACACACTTACACAAACATGGAATTATATGCTTAATATGGCGGGAATAGCCCATGACGCTGTGATTATAGAGGTGGCCCCCGGATATAAATCAAAGATTGGGAAGGCGCTTGCGACCATGGATTTTTCAGGAGAAATTTTCCTTGTAGAGCCTAATCCAGATGCGGCACGAGTAGTGCACGCCTCATATGTGGAGCTTCTCCCTTTGGCTCGAGTGAACATTGTTACTAAACGACTTAGTGACGTTATTGCGGGGGTCGATGTACCGAAATATGCAGATGCATTGATTGCTAACCATCCTCTCGATGATATGGTACTCAGTAAAAACATAAGTATGGAGAAGGCGAAGACCTTCTTTTCTCTTAATTCTGGGCAGAAACGTATAAGTAAGACGAGAGAACTTTGGGAGGGGATACCAAGTACGAGATTAGGAAAATCAGTGCGTTTGGTTACCGAAGAATGGGTATGCGCCTTAAGTGAATTGCAGCCAAAAACATTAGTTATAGCTCAATACAAGAGCAACACGCTTCAGGAGAACCACATTTATACGCCTGACATAATGGGAAAGCGAGTATTAGACGGTATTGCTACACAGGTTAATGCGACTCTCAATGAACCATGCATGAGTTATTTCGAGCGGCATGAGTATGCCGGGAGATGGCTTATGAAGCATTTTGTGCGGCGTGATCTTCTTAGTGATACACAAAAGATGCCTGACGCAATGCGACGACTCAATCGTCGCATTTTTGTCAAAGAAACGGCACGGAAGATGAGCCAAGATGAGTATAATGTTATTTATACCAATAATTCTCTTCTCAAATCTCTTGGATATATCAAGGATGAGACACAGGAAGAGATTAATAGCTTGATTGGAAACGCTTTTGCATACGTACTCGTTCAAAATAAAGAGGTTGGAAAAGCTAATGATCAGAAGATGGTATATGCAGATTTCCAGGCTGATCCTACCGGCATAGCTCTTTCGGGTAATAAAGGGTCTGGTCGAGCTTGCTATATGGGCTCTGATTTTAATATCAAAGGAATCGGGAGGACACAATTCGCAATGCATCCAGAGGATCTAATACACGGGTCGGGGAAGTTAGATCTTGTGACAGCCTTGCGTGAAGCAATAGTTACGGATTACCTTTGTAAAGAAACCGATGCGAGTTCTGCTCCCATAATAGCAGTGATCGCACTCAGGGAAAAAATTCCAGTTCCATGGAAGAAAAAATTGGTTTCTGCTGCTCTTTTGGTCCGTCTTGATAAGGGTGCATTAGATAGACCAAGTCACCTTGCTTATGCAAAATTACAGCGTCCTCTTAATCTTGATCGAATAGTTAGGCGTTATGCAAGGATGGATGCTGAGATGTTTGCTAAGCGTATTTTTCACGGAGCATGGTCAACTGGAAATATATCGCTCGATGGGCATTTCTTAGACATCGAAAGCGTTTCAATGGTTTCAGGACGTGGACCACGATGTAACATTACGAAAAAATACCTTTCAAATTATTTCGGCTATGAAAGTCTAGGCGCAAAGCAGGTTATCAAACAGCTTTCAGAGATGTTGGGTGGGAATTTTGAGGAATGTATAAGAACATATGATGAGGAAAGGGGGAGTGAGTTAAGTAAGCAATTTTTACAACTTCTCGGTATACTATCGGATAATATAGATTTTATTATTAAAAATATTTCCAATGTGCAGGGATTGGCACTTCAATTCGAATTTCTTGCGAGAAAGATAAGCCCGCGAAGTATAGATTTTACAACATTTGGAAATAGTGAAAAGGGTAATCATCTTCTTGATTTTTCGGAGCTATTTCGGAATCTCCCAGAGATCATAAAAAACTTCACGGGAGAAACACGTCTCATGGAGGCACGGAAACATTTTTTAAGGACATCAGAATTGGAATATTGCATGAAATTGTCAAAACGGCATCCAACAAATACGGTAGAGGAATATATCGTTAATTACAATGTTGTTGACGAGGGCACCCTTCAAGAATTTTTACATGAAACAAACATGTTTTTGGAAAATCTTTTCCAGTGCATCGATATGCTAAGCAAAGAAAATTTACTTCTTAGGAATAAGAGGTGGGAAGGGGCGGTAGCACATAATAATAAAGAAATACCAAGCTTCTATGAGCTTACTGAGGAAATTGAATGTTGGTTGCAAACCAGGAGTGGTGGAGTAAAAGAGGAATTTCCAAAATTTCTGCTAAAATAGGTTCGAGCTTGGTCGTATAAATACACCAGAATCAAAACATAAATTTTGGTGCCCCTGGAGGGAATCGAACCCCCATTGCTGGTTTCGAAGACCAGTACTTTATCCGTTAAGCTACAGGGGCATAGTTAAAAACATAGAGATTGTACCAGAGATGTGATGAGTTAGCAATAAAACCAGGAAGTGAAATTTGAACACGTTCGTCTATGGACGAAATTTTTTACAGTCCAAATTCTACTTCCTGGAAAAAAATCCCCGCACGGTGCGGGGAGATTATTGTTATGTTTTACTTTTGATTATCTATCATATTCCAGATTCCAGGAAGTTCTGGAGGGAAGTTGATATATATGCCTATGGCGAGATGACCCAAAACAGGCGGAGAGAGTGACATGATGATTCCAAATGCATTACCCCAAAGTAGTACTTCCATTGTATGTGCCTCCTTTCCATTAGTTTTTATGGTTTTGTGTAATTTTCTGTACTAGTTTTTGAATGAGCATTGTGATGCCGAATACTACGGGTAATCCTATAACAAAAAAAATGGTACACGCGAGAATCAGACGGATAAGGTAAAGCTGCATTGTTTCTGACATCATGTATCACCTCTCCCTATTGCAGCCGTTCCAGTGACGGAGGCGGTGTTTTTCTTCGGTGACACTTTGGTCGATATAGACAGGGCGTTTTGGTGTTTCACTGAGCGTCCAAATTGCAGTAAGCGTCATACGTGTGATGCGTACCATCTTTGGATAATTGATTTTATCATACGTGTCGGTCATTTCATGATAATCGGGATGGAATCCTGCAAAGTAAAAAATGATAGGAATACGATGTCCTGGGGGGCTTGCGTCAAAGAAGGAGGCTTGATCACTGGCGTTAAAGCCGTCATGTGTGTAGGTAAGCTGAAAACCATATGTTTTTGCGAGTGATTGTGTGAGGGCGTAGATATCGGGGCATACTTTTTCGTAGTTCAGTTGTTTTGGCATTACGACACAGAAGAGTTTATTGTCCTCATTTCTTCCCACCATGTCGAGGTTTACAACAGTGGTAATATTGCTAAGTTGGATTTCGGGTGGGAGATGCTTTACGAAATATTTTGATCCAACAAGACCATGTTCTTCGGCGCCCCAGAGAGCGATTAAGATGTTGCGCTTTGGCTTTTGCTGGTGCGCCATTTCAGAGAGAGCCTCTGCTGTCGCAAGAGTTGCGGTGGTACCTGAGCCGTTATCATCAGCTCCATAGTAGATATGTGTTCCAGGGAAGTCGCCGCCAAGATGGTCATAGTGTGCGCCAAGGACAATCCACTCATTTGTTTCGCCTTCGATGTAGCCAATAACATTTCTTGAGGTGATGTTTTTCCCTGTCATAAAGGATTCGCCTTTACAAGTTTGAAAGTAGCTTCGTGTGGCACCAAAAGAAAGAGGATCTTTGGGATCGATGGCGTCGCCAAGTGGTTTGAGGCCGTAACGTTTAAACTCGCGTTCGATAAACTTACTCGGGCAATCATAGCCGCCATCCGAGGTTCCTCGTCCATTAAGGTTTGGATTCGCGAGGATTTTGAGAGTGTTAAGGAGCTTCGTTTCGGTGATTGTATCCTGTGTTTCTTTGAACTGTTGATCGGTTATTGTTTTTTGCTTTTTCGCCATTGACTGAAATTGCGACCTCGCTGGGGCGTTTATCACAAGAACAGCAAAAAGAAAGAGAAGTATTAAGAAATAGATTCGGGAAAACCTACTCATAAGAATGGTCTCCTTTTGTATTATCAAGGCGCTGACTTTATTGTTAACGAGTTTTCTATCATTTGTAAATCCCCCCCAAAACCTTGATATACCATACTTATGTGTTATTTTGTATGTGGTTCATTAACAATAAGGAAGGGTGAACATATGAGCATAACACATGTTTTCGATACTCATTTTGGTGATGGTGGTAAGGGAAAGATCGTTGATCTTTTAGCACAGGAGGCCCATGCTGTCGTACGTTATCATGGTGGCAACAATGCAGGCCATACTGTTGAAAACGAATTAGGGAAATTTCCACTTCATTTGGTTCCCTGTGGCATTTTCAATGAGAACGCTCTTGCGTGTATTACCGATGGGGTGGTTCTTGATCTCGAAGTACTCGCGGATGAGATTGATATGCTTCATAAGGTGTTGGCTGATTTTCGAGGAAGACTTCTTGTCTCTCCGCGGGCGCATGTGATCATGCCTTACCATAAGATATTGGATAGGCTTTATGAGGAGACAAAAGGCGACAAGAAAACGGGCACTACTGGTCGGGGGATTGGTCCTTGTTATGCAGATAAGGTTTCCTATAATGGTATTCGTCTCGGTGATTTAGAAGATATTGATCGTTTCGAGGAGCTTTTGCATGTACAACTTGATATCAAGAATAAAATTATTGTGGCCCTCGGAGGGGTGGAGTTAGATTTCAGAGTAGTTAAGGATGAGATTTTGCGTCACTATGAGCGGATTCGTGCCTATGTAAAAGAACCTTTCTCTCGTATTCATGATTTGCTTATGCTTCCGAATAAAAATATTGTGCTTGAAGGAGCGCATGGTGTATTTCTTGATACTGATTGGGGTACCTATCCCTATGTAACCGCTTCTTCGATTGTTCCGGGAAATGTCAATGCGGGTGCGGGGATTCCGGCGCAGTATATTACGAATGTACTTGGGGTTGTGAAGGCGTATACGACTCGTGTTGGTGCAGGACCATTTCCTACCGAACTTCATGATGAGGTAGGGGATCGCCTTCGCAAGAACGGGAAGGAATTTGGCACAACCACAGGACGACCACGGCGTTGTGGATGGCTTGATCTCGAACTTTTGCGTTTTAGTATTCAGTTGTGTGGTATCACCGAGCTTGCGATTATGAAGCTTGATGTGTTGGATGGACTTGATTTTGTTACGGTGTGTACAGGGTATACTTTGGACGGTAAGCAGGTGAGGTATGAAGATATTTTGACATCTGATCTTGCACGCGTAGAACCTGTATATCGCCAACTTCCTGGCTGGGGTTTTGATTCATCCACGAGAGGTGTAACGAGATTCATAGATCTCCCTCATAACGCCAAGGAGTACCTCTCTTTTATTCGAGATTTTGCAGGTGTTCCTGTTCGTTTTGTTTCGACAGGACCCGCAAGACACGAAACCATTAATTCTTTTTGCTATCCCTAGTAAATTTAAAAGCACCTGATAGGGGTGCTTTTGTATTGACGTTATCAAGACTTCATCGTATAATTTTTTGTTCTTTGAAAATAAGTAGGGGAGGAAAAATATGATTATTCCGAGCATTGATATTATGGGTGGAAAGGCTGTTCAGTTGCGCCAAGGGAGGGAGCTTGTGCTTACTTCAGATCGTGATCCTATTGATTTGGTTCGTGAATATAATCGTTATGGCCCCGTGGCTGTGGTTGATTTAGATGCTGCTTTGGGGCAGGGTAACAATCGAAAGCTTATTCAAGAGATATGTCGAGTTGCAGAAGTGCGTGTAGGGGGCGGAATTCGTGATGAGGCTATTGCGCGTGATTTTTTGCGTGCTGGAGCGTCACAGCTTGTGATTGGCACAGCAGCGACGCCGGAACTTCTTTCAAAATTTCCACGTGAAAAAATGATCGTCGCGCTTGATCATAGGGATGGAAGAGTGGTTGATCATGGGTGGACTATCATTACAAGCGAAACTGTTGTTGAGCGTGGAAGGCGACTTGCGCCATTTTGTACCGAATTTTTGTGTACATTTGTGAAGAAAGAGGGAATGCTTGAGGGAATACCTCTTGATGATGTTAGTGCGCTTATTCAGATATTTCCAGACAATCGTATTACGATTGCGGGTGGTGTAGCAAACACACAAGAAGCTATCACGCTTTTGAAATTGGGTACGAATGTTCAGGTTGGCATGTCGCTCTATACAGGGAAACTTGATTTGGCTGATGTGGTAGCAGGAATGGTTGATTTTGAAAAGATATCGCTTGTCCCTACTATTGTGCAAGACGAATCTGGACAGGTGCTTATGCTTGCGTATAGTTCTCGGGGGTCATTGTTGAGAGCGCTTCGAGAGGGCATAGGTATTTACTTCAGTCGTTCGCGGAACGAAGTTTGGGAAAAGGGTGTAACATCAGAAATACTCAACAGCTTATTTCGTGTCGTTATGATTGTGACAGCGATGCACTTCTTTTTGTGGTGCGACAGGATGGTGTTGTGTGTCACACGGGAGGATATAGTTGTTTCGGATCGCAGCATAAACATTTTTCTCTCCGACATCTTTTTGAAACCATACGAAATAGGATTGCAGAAAATAATCCGGCTTCTTACACCGTTCGTCTCGTTGGAGACAATGAGCTTGTCTTAAAGAAAATTATAGAAGAGGCACTTGAGGTTGTTGGGGCAGAGACACCGAAAGATGTTCGTTGGGAAATCGCTGATCTTTTGTATCATTTTGCTGTCCTTGCGGTGAAGCATGGGTTAGGGTGGGAGGACATTGAACATGAACTTTCAGCGCGTGAGGGACAAGAAAGGAGAAAATTGTGAGAATAGCGATTCCAAAAGGAAGATTGTATGACAGCATTATGGATGTTCTGGAAAAATCTGGATTGTTTGTTCAAACCATGAGTAGTCGTAGTTATGCACTTGAGATGAAAGATTCTGGATTATCTGGAAGAATCGTAAAGGTGCGTGCAATTCCTCAGCTTATTGCGCTTGGAAACTTCGATGTTGGGTTTTGTGGCTTGGATCTTGTAAAAGAGGCAGATTATGAGAATGTGGTTTCACTGCTTGATCTTGGGTTAAATCCTGTTGAGTTAGTGGTTGCAGTACATGCATCGCAGACGGATATTTTGAAAAATCCACCCAAGCGACCACTTCTTATCGCTACCGAATATGAGAATATTGCTCATGCTTGGGCACTTGCACATAATTTGGCGCACATTACGATTCAGACATATGGTTCGACAGAGGGATATGCCCCACAAGACGCGGATATTGTATTTGATTGTAGTGAAACAGGGACTACGCTTGAGGCAAACGGGCTTGTAGTTGTTGAGCGACTTATGAAAAGCACGACATATCTTGTTGCAAATAATGATTCGCTTCGTGCGAGACATCAGGAGATTATTGATTTTGTTGAGCGACTCAAACTTAGAAAGGAGGTGTCGATATGAAAATCGACATCAACACACTTACGGAACAAGAATTTAATGAATTGCCGTTGGTAATCGAAGGGGAGAGCAAAGAGGTACGTTATGCGGGTGAGGGTCTCGTGGTAATTCGGTTTAAGCCTACTATTTATAGCTATACAGCAAATCGATGTGGGGTTGTTCCTGGTTCAGATGTATTACGTCTTCGTGCAACTCGAGTTTTTCTTGAGGTGCTTCGGAATGCGGGTATCAAACATGCGTATCAGGAGGTGAATGACAGGTGGGTACTTGCAGAATTGCTGCTTCCTCATGAGGTCGAGTGCAAGAAGTATGGTGTTCCACCGTTTGTGGTTCTCGATCTTACTCCTTTTGTTGTAGCACATGGTTTTGATGTGGCCCCTCCGATTGAAATAATTGTAAAACGGTATCATGGAGGCACCTCGAAACATCGTTATAGGGGAATGGATGGTTCGAGAGTGAGAAGTGCGCACCCACTGTTTAGGGGACTGCGCATATATAATGAAGGTGCCTATCCATTGCCTATTGTACGATTTGATTGGAGAAATCCATTTCAAGATGAAAAAGGAAACCGTGTGCAGGATGAGATACTTCCTGAAGACATGGCAAGTTGGTACATCAATGTGGAGAAGGCGCGTGAAACAGCAAAGAAGGTGTATGCGGCACTCGATATATTTTTAGGGGAACACGATATCGTGTGTAATGATCTTTGTCTTTTTATTGGCTCGGGTGGGGAACTTGTTTATGGAGAGGTGAGTCAGGATTGCGGACGCTTTCGTCACTTTGATCTTGGTTCGCTTGATAAAGATGTGTGGCGTATGGGTGGTTCTAGTGAGCAGGTTCTTGAAAAGTGGGCTAAACTTCTTGAGCTCATTTCAGATAGTAAGGAGGGATAGACGTGAAGTTCTTTATCGGTACTACAAATCCCCATAAGGTTCATGAGATTGGGGCGATTCTTCATGCAACAGGATGTGAATTTGAGGTTACGGATCCAGTAGACCCTGAAGAAACGGAATCAGATTTTGATGGAAATGCAATTCTCAAGGCAAGGGTATATGCAGCTCATGCAAAAGGTCTTGTAATTTCTGAAGATTCTGGACTTGTGATACCCACATTGAATGGACTTCCTGGTCCTTGGTCTGCACGTTTTAGCGAGTGTGTTATTGATCGTGCGACATGGAATGTCACCGACATTGTTCCTGCCGGGTATTCTCGTGAAGTGATCGATAGGAGGAACAATGAGCGAGTTTTGAATTTAATGCGCACCATTGAAATGCCTCGTCGTGCGGCAATGTTCAAGGTGGTACTTGTTGTTGCCAGACCAGACGGGGCAGTTCTTTTTAGTGGGGTGGGAACGAGTAATGGATGGATTGCTGATGAGATGCAGGGTGAAAACGGGTTTGGCTATGATCCTATTTTTGTTGGCGACAATACGTTTGAAAAAACATATGCCGAGCTTGATGCCCCACGAAAAAATCTTAGGAGTCATAGAAGAAAGGTGTTGCAAGAGTTTCAGGCGTGGCTTGGAAAGTTTTTGAAGGAACAAGAGAAATGAAGGTTATCGTAGATGGAAACGATGGAACAGGGAAGACAACACTTGTCTGCGCCTTAAAGAAAAAAGGATATCATGCGTATGATCGTGGTATTCCAACGACGCTTACGATGCTTGATGATATTCCGTTTGAGATTCCAACCGACGAAATCTATATTATTCTTGATGTACCCGTAGAGGTAAGCCAAGAACGATTGCTAAGAGCAGGAAAAAGTCTTAACCAACCATTTCATACCATCAGAGATCTCACATACTATCGTAGACGTTTTCAGGAGGTTGCCGAACAATTACCGCGCTGTCATATTATTGATGTATCAAAAGACGATGCGCGGGGCGTTTTAAGGTCTGTACTATGCATACTCGAACACTATAAATAATGATAAGCCCCAATAAGGGGCTTTTGTATTACTGATGTGGTCTTTTTTAAAGAAAGAAGCCCAAAATGGGCCTATGTTTTTTCAAAAAAGAAGAGGAAGATATAAATTGATCCAACAGATAGGGCTACGCTAAAAATAACGAGTGAAATACCAGTAACAATACCCCCTCCACTTATTTTTACAATCGTTACAAGATTTGTCAGTCCAAGAAGAAATATATAAAAAATAAGATAGAAACTCGATTCTGATCCAAAGGTAACCGCGACAAGATTGATAAGGTTATATCCAAATAGGATTGCAAGTGTCGCCAGAATCCCCGACCGATCCTTCCCCACCAGCATTGTAATGAAAAGGAAGGCAAATACGAGGTTGAGAGTAACAAAGGTTATCGTGTGGTCGGTCATGAGCAAATTTCTCTCCAAAAAGATAATTCCCGTAAATACAAGAAGCATAAGAATTCCACGCATAAGGAAATTTCCACATACAAGCACCCGAACCACTTGGTTTTCCTCCACGATTACTAATAATGAGCTACTAAGAAGATAGGGTATAACCTTCCTGTGTGTCAATAAAAAATCCCCAGGGTATGGGGATTTCGTATGAGGTTTATGGGTTTTCTATACAATAGGCGGGATCATCACAGCCTGGTGAGGAAATACCACTAGTGTTTAGGGGAGGTTTATTAAAATCTACGTCATCAATATCGTCTTCAAGGATCTCATTATCTTTGTTATCTAACACTGCTTTGAGCACAAATTGATAACCATTCTTGCTTACTCTATATTCATATGGTCTTCCCGAGGGATCGCTTGGTATATTCCGAACATATCCTCTGTTTACAAGACAGGCCGTTAATGCATCCCACCCCTCCTTGCCAGGAGTTCCAACCTTATTGTTCTGACAGGTTTCGGGAGTAGGAAGGCCTCCGAACGTAAGCATATTCATGATTACATGAATATCGGAAGATCTTCTTATATCACCACTAAACTTATTTTTTAAATTTTTAGATTGTGCCGTGGTGGGGGTGTTTCTTGTGGTTACTACTGGTGTTTGTTCACTTTCCCCCACGAAGAAGTACCACGATAAGAAGAGTAATACCACAACGCCACCACCCACAAAAAGGAAAGTGCGGGCGGTGTTTTTCCTCTGTGGCATCTGTGATTCTGTTTGTTGATCCATAGTATAATTACTAAAGTTTATTTAAATGAATTATATCATACATGGGTCTTGTTAAACAATTTTTTTTCAATGTTTTATTATTGCCGATTTTTGTTTGATAGGTAATAATAGACACATGAAGCAGTCTCATACAACAATTGAAGAGATGTGGAGTCGTGTTTCTGCCGTGCCTGAGGTGATGCATGTTGCTGTTGCACTCGAAACAGAAGGTTTTAAAGCATACCTTGTGGGCGGATGTTTGCGGGATCTTTTGATGGGAAGGGAGCCAGATGATTGGGATATCGCGACCGATGCAACACCTGAAGAGATTCAGCGTGTGTTTCCTGACAATGTGTATGAAAACAACTTTGGGACGGTGGGGATTAAAACTGATGCGGAAGATTCACGGCTTAAAATTATTGAAATTACAACATTTCGTCTCGAGGGAAAGTATACCGATAAACGTCATCCTGACGGGGTGATATTTGCAAAAACAATAGAGGAGGATCTTGCGCGACGTGATTTTACGATTAATGCGCTTGCAATGAGGCTTGGGGAGGACTCACATGAACTTATTGATCCATTTGGTGGAATGCAGGATATAGAGAAGGGTGTTATGAAAGCCGTAGGGGATCCAGAAACGCGTTTTAATGAGGATGCGTTGCGTCTCTTACGCGCTGTTCGTCTTGGTGCAAAGCTTGGATTTGTAATTGATTCAGCAACCCTAGAAGCTGTTCATAAACAGGCAGGTCTGATTGAATTTATCGCGAAAGAACGGATTCGTGTTGAGTTTTTAAAACTTATTATGACCGATCATGCGCACGAAGGTATTGAAGTATTACAGCGTACCGGACTTTTAAAACGTATTATTCCTGAACTTGAGGAGGGGGTTGGCGTAGGACAGAATAAACATCACATTTATAGCGTTTTTGAACATAATGTGCGGGCATTGAAGTATGCAGTTGAACAGAAGTTTCCCCTTCATGTGCGTCTCTCCTCTCTTCTTCATGATGTTGGAAAGCCGCGTACAAAACATGGCGAGGGGGTTGATTGTACATTTTATGGACACCAGATTGTGGGTGAACGCATGGTGCTCAAAATACTCGATCGTTTGCATGCCGCTCGGGATTTGATCGAAACCGTTGCGCTTCTTGTTCGTGAACACATGTTTGTTTATGACCCCGAAACAGTAACGCTTAAGGGGGTACGAAGACTGTTGCAGCGTGTTGGGGTTGATAATATCGATGATCTTTTTGATTTACGTGAGGCAGATCGTATTGGTTCTGGTGTCCCCAAGGCGCAGCCTTATCGATTGCGTCATTTAAAGGCAATGGTGGATAAGGTAAAGACCGATCCGGTAAGCGCAAAGATGCTCAAAGTAAATGGAGAGGGTGTTATGAAGGAGCTAGGTATTGCTCCAGGTCCCAAAATAGGTGCTATTCTCGCAGTACTTCTCGAGGATGTCATAGAAAACCCAGAATTAAATACAGAAGAGATTCTTTTGGCGCGCACTAAAGAGCTCGGTATGCTAGAAGAAAAAGAGCTTATTGCATTTTCAAAAAAGGCAAGGGCATCTGCGACACAGGCGCAAGAACGTATCGACGGTGAGATCTTAGAAAAACATTTTGTAAAGAAATAAACATGTGGAGTCCAGATAACAGATAAAGAGGGTTATTTTAGAGATCACGCATCTCAAAGGGAGATAGGGTCTCGCAAAAGTATTTTGGAACTTACCAGACCACGAGAGGAGTATAAAGATGGCGTAATGCCACTTGAATACCGCAGTGTGTTGCCGGATGGTATGGTGTGGGATGCGCGCGAACACAATGGAATAGCTACCCTTGTCTTGGAGCAATATGGTTTTAAGAAAGACCTTTCTGATTTTGTTGCGCCCGGTTTTCGTCTTGTGACCCCTAGTTTTTTTAAGCGGACCGATAGTGTAAAACTTCCTCGAGCTACGGAGGAGCGGGTGGGTAATTGGCTTGTGAATCATGATCAGGACCTTGTTATGATAGGAGACGTACGAGAGCTTCGAGACCTTTTTGTCTTTTTTCATGAGGCAGGACACACATTCCAGAAGGAAAAAGATGAGATTTTGAAGAAGGAGGTGCGAGAGGCTGCGCTGAGAGGAGATCGTTTTGAGGCAGAGGCTTTGATGCTCAGAATTTCTTTTTTAGAGCGAGATGCCTCTGCTTACGCCCTTAAGGCAATAAAAAAATTGAGAGATGAATACCACATAGACCTCCTTTCTCTATTTGAAAAAGACGAGTTGAAAAATCTTATTTATGGGGCACTCGTTGATTATCGTTATTCTTCAGAAATTCTCTATCGGAAATTGTTAACGTTTTGGGAGGGGGAAGGCGTGAGTGAGGAGAAAATTGAAACAATATTACGCACAGAAATGAAAAAATTATTCGATAAAGAGCGTCTAAAGCACTGATATCGAATTCTAACGGGCTGGAGTATGTCGGTAGCCCCGTAGAAATCGCTGGGGGCGATTCACGGGGTAAATATACACGTTCGTCCCGTTAGAGAATTATCGGAGTGTAGTATAGTGGTAGTATACACGCTTCGGGAGTGTGAGGCCCGAGTTCAATTCTCGGTACTCCGACATGGATATTCTCTAACGGGACAAGGGTGCGTGAGGGTCAGGTTCGACCTGCCCCATGATCTTGAGGTTACGAAAGATTTTACGGGGTTCCCGGCAGCCCGACCCTCTTTTTTATGAGTCATTTTAAGGAACAACCCACGTTTGGAATTAAGTCGGTTACTGAGCAGACACCATTTGAAAATGCACCGGTGCGTTCTTTTTTTCTCGATGGTGCAAAGTTAATGATTCAATTACTCCAAGGTTTGTTATGAGAGAGAAATGGGAAGGTCTAGAAGACGAGGTTCTTAGAAAAAATAAAAGTGGTACAAGGACTCTTTTTATTCCTAAAGATCTTCAGCTTTGGGAGATGGTGGGTGTTATGGAACGCGTTGATCGTGATACTTTCCAATTGAGACCAGAGATAGCAATTGAGAAAAGAGGACAGCTTCGTGTTTTAGGTAAGACGTTTCAGGATGCGGGCGTATATATAGCACAAAGACTGGAGTTTATTTCTGAGGGGCGAAACATTGCGGAGGCGCTAGCAGAAGAGTTTTATGCTTATGGAGGTGCTCTTATTTCTGGTGAAAAACCAGGAGAAGATGTAGGCGGTGAAACCATGCGCACCTTGTCTCTCACGCAAGACGAGACGGAGAAGGTGGATCGATGGTTGGCGGGGGAACCTTTATATGTCTCACGGCGCGCAAGGGTAGAAAAACTTAAGGAGATGAATTCTGAGGAGGCACGGATGCTATTGGAACAAGAACGGCAAAGAACGCTTGCGCAGTTTTTTCGTGTAGCAGAAAAAGCTTTTGAGCTTAAGCAGAAGTCAGAAGACGGAACATTGTCTTCAGAGTATCGTTCGCGTTTGAAGCCTTGGCAGAGCGATACTCCGCTTCACTCGGCATTTCTTGCTAAGGTTTATGGGAATATTAAAAACGAGATTGAAACCCCCAAGAGGGAATTGGTCGAAACGATATTTAGAAGGGGGTTAGAATTTTTGCAGAGAAATATGGGGGTTGATAAGGTACCGAAAATTGTTAAAGAGGAAATCCTTCATTGGGAGGGGGGAGAAAAAACATTGCGCGAGGCTCTTCGGATTGATCGTTTGGAAGAAGAGCTTATGTGGGTGCGTGCTTGTGGAAGTTTGGAATCTATTGGTCAAAAAGAGCACGAAATTATCCAGCAGATCAATCAAGCCATAAGTGTATATAGACACCAAGGGGGGGATAGCCCTTCTGAAATGGTTATCGAACAACGTTTTAATTGTTTGGGTGGCTCACTGCTTGCGGGTGCACTTCTGGGTCAGGTTGGTATCAATTACCTTGTGGTGGATGCCCCCGAGCATTCGTTATTGTTTGTGGTAAGGAGTGATGGGGTTATCGAATGGAGGGATATGATCAATAGTACGAAGGGCAAGATACTTGATGACACCATGTTTAAGAAGGCTGGAAAAGAAAAAACACCAATTACCGTAAGAGATCTTATTGCGTTTAGTGAACATCCTGGGGGGGAGGGATTGGCTCTTTCTCCAAAAAGTCGTGTATGGGAAAATCAATTCTGGTGGATGGATAAAGAACAGAGAGGAACTATTACTGTCTTTGGTCCAGAATATGGTCAGAAGATTCAGGTTCTTTATAATTTGGGTACCACCCTTAATGAGTTAGGTTACAAGAAAGAAGCAGTGGAGGCATATAAAGAAATGATCGCTCTTAATCCTAAAATGGCGGAATCATATTATGGTTTAGGAAATGCTCTTTCCTCACTTGGTCGCCACGAAGAAGCTTTAGAAGTATACCGCAAGGCTATTGCACTTAATCCAGAAGATGCTGATTTTTATCAAGGCTTAGGGAATGCTCTTCTAGACCTTGATCGTAATGAAGAAGCGATAGAAGCATATCGTAAGGCCATTGCACTTGCACCACAAGGGAGTGGTCCCTACAGTGGTCTAGGAAGTGCTTTAAGAAATCTTCATCGCGACAAGGAGGCGCTTAAAGCATTCCGTCAATTTATTGCTCGTGCTGATAGATACGACGACAGGGAACTGACAGAAACTATGAGAAAGATAATTATGGATTTGCAAAAGAAATTAGAGAATTGATTATGTGTATTAGACTTCTTTATTTTTTTGAAATAAATAAGGTATTCTTCTGTAAACCAGGAATTGTTCTTTGAAAAAGGGAGGGGTGATGAAGGGTGCATTTTGCAAACTGTGATCGTTCGGCGGCGTGTGTATGTGAGACCCGCGGATATTGGTATTTATTTATTCTCATTATAATAACTGCTATTTTGGAGTTTGTGGTTGCACGGTTTTTTGCGCATAGTGGGGCGGGGCAGGCGGATGCGTTACATGCGTTTCTTCACGGACTTTGGTTTGCGCTTGCTATTTACGTTGCCTATCGCGTGCGTATAGGGAATTTTTCTGATGGAGAGGAGCATTCTTTTCGAGCACGGTTTGGATTCGTAAACGCCATCCTTCTTTTGTTTGTCCTTTGTGTTCTTTGCAGTGAGGCGATTGCTAAGATTATGCATCCAGAACCAGTTCTTAGTATTTTCATGTGTATAAGTGGTGGTATTGGATTGAGTGGTAACCTTATTGCACTACACATTCTCGGTAAGATTGAACGGGATCATGAAACGTATCATTGGTTAAGTCTTGATACTGTTGCAGATTGTTGGCTCTCTGCGGCAGTCATTGTCGGAGGCGTTTTTGTTACGTACCTCCCCCTTCTTGATCCGATTCTTACTTTTGTCGCAATCTGTTGGATTGGGAAGATGGGGTATAGTTTATTTACAGGGCATACCCTTAAATACCTCTAATAAATAGTAAAAACCCCTTATTAGGGGGGTTTTATTTTACGATCTAAAGTATGATTTCCGCCATTCGTTTGTTTTCGCGCTTTATGGCTTTAATAAGGGCATCAATACGTCTAAGTTTTGAATTCGCCTGATGGGAAATATACATACCTATAAATGATATAAGAAAAAGCGTTCCAATGAGGGGGATCATAGTAAATGAATAGTCGAAGAGGTGATGATATTTTATTGTTGCCAAGAGGAAGACGACGATACTTAAGGGAAGAGTAGATATTGCAATACCTGTTCTTAATACCGAAAAATAAGTACGTTTCTCTGCAAGGAGAAGTTGTACTTCGTTGATGAGGAGTTGCTCTGGTTTTTGTATATGACCTTGAATCATATAAAAAGTATGACATACTTATTTTGAATAAAAAAGCCCACAAGGGTGGGCTTAGTAAGAAGAAGTGGGTCGAGACATTGGCCTTTGGTTTTTTGCTTCGAAGCGTAGACGCACACAAAGGGTTGACATATCTCTTATAACATCTATAATCCTTAGTAGTCTCTGAAAGAGAGATTCTTTTTTTCCTTAAGGAAGATACCTTGAAAATTGAAATGATCTATTAGTTATTTTTCTTATCACCCTGTATATACGGTAGTGCGCAGCGCCAGTTGCGTATTACTTCTTTTAGAGAGTTTGATCCTGGCTCAGGATGAACGCTGGCGGCGTGGATAAGGCATGCAAGTCGTACGGTACTATCGCTTTGCACATAGCTTATAAGTTTTTGCTTATAGGTTGTGTGCAAAGTACTAGTAGAGTGGCGAACGAGTTAGTAACACCCTGGTACATACCCTAAAGACGGGCATAACGAGTCGAAAGATTCGCTAATTCCCGATGGTATCCGATGCAATATTCGGATTAAAGCCGCAAGGCGCTTTAGGATTGGCCTAGGTCCCATCAGCTAGTTGGCGAGGTAATTGCTCACCAAGGCTATGACGGGTAGGGGGCGTGAGAGCGTGATCCCCAACGACGAAACTGCG
>JACRHX010000057.1 GCA_016211955.1 Parcubacteria group bacterium
GCTCTCGTTTTTGCCACGCAGTAACCATGTATACCGTCTTGCCCCCTATGAGGAGATTACACCGGAGAGATATAACGAACTCATGGTAAGGTTTCCGGAGATTGATTTCTCGAAACTTGTTCTTTATGAAAACGAAGATATGACAGAGGTCAAGAAGGAACTTGCTTGTGTAAGCGGAGTGTGTGAGGTGGATTATCAGCCAAGTCCTCTTCCCGCATAGGTGTAAAATACGTGTAGAGATTTTCCAACACACACCCGAAGGGTGTGTGTTGACATTTGGAGAGCACTCACTAAGCTATAGGTAGTTCATTGATACTATAAAAGGAGAGTGGATGGTATGATACGTCGCAGTTTCTTTATCTCTTTGCTGTTTCCCCTTTTTCTTCTGATGAATTTCTCATGTTTTGCGGCGACAGAACGAGAAGAGTTTGATGTATGGTTGAAAAAAACACATGGAAAGACATCTACGTTTGTTGAATGGAAACAACTCGTTCCTGGTGTACATGGATATTGTATTACCGTACTCAAGGGTCTTACGTTGAGCGTTAATGAGTTAACTTATGTGGGAATTGCTCCACACCCTCTTACTAATACTGAAAAAGTTTTGCTTTTTAAGATTGGGAAGCCCTTGGCTAGCGTAACCACTGTTGCTGGTATGAGTGGTTCGCCCGTATATGTTAAGCATGGTGGTCTGTGGAAGCTCGTTGGTGCCTATGCGTATGGTTTTAACTCGTATGCTCCTACCGGTGAATATCTTGCGGGGGTTACCCCCATTAAGGCGATGCTAGATCAGGAGTCCTCGTTGCGTGGCGGTACTTCTCCTATGCAACAAAATCATGGAAACGTGTTGTCTTCTGTGGGATATACACAGAGTATTTCTGGTTTGGGTGTTTTTTCTGTTAAACCCCTTATTGCGTTTACACGAACCACCGTCGATCGATCAAGTAATGTAGCTGATTTTTCACTTGTGCGCGTTGAACGAGATCCTCAGCCGGGGGATGCGGTTTCGGTGTTCCTTGTTAAGGGTGATGTGATGGATTATGCGACAGGAACCATCACTTACGTTGATCTTTCCAAGAAGATGTTTTACGCCTTTGGACACCCATTTTTAAGTGATCTTGGTATTGGTACGGTTGTACTTCCTGCGCACAGAACGGAGATTGTTCTCACTGTCATGAGTCAGGCAGGTGCATATAAATTTTCTGGAAAGATTCTCGAACACTTTGGTACGATTGATAAGGATTGTGTTTTTGGTATTCGGGGGAGGATTGGTCCTGAACAAGAGACGCTTTTGCCTATTTCTTTTCGAATTTCTGTTGATGGCAAAAATACGAACTATTCTTTTGGAGTTGTTCGACAAAAGGCATTGATGCCGGTCGTGTTGCTTAATTCAATGCGGACACTTGCCGACAATTTATATTCGCTTGATACCGAAACCGTTGGTATCATGAAGACGACTCTTGTATTTGCAGACGGAACAACTTTTCCCTTTAATGATTCCAGGGTGTCAGAACCTTCAAAAACTGTTCCTAACAGGGAAAGCAGACCAGAGGATATCTTTACTGATTTTGTAAAAAAAGTTTCTCTAGTAATGAATAGCGTGTGGAATTTTAATGTACAGGGGGTTCAGACCTCGCTCACACTTACCTCACGTATCCAGCGCCTTTTTCTTGATTCTGGTGTCGTGATGGATTCCGCTGGTGTTCCTACGGATTCAGTGAAGGTGGGAGAAACGGTTTACGTATTGTTGGGAGTGCGTACTGCTAATAATTCTGCTCGGTATACGATTCGTATCCCATGTACCGTACCACACGATGTTAATCTTTCTGAGTCTCAACGGTTGGTTATGGTAATGAGGTCCGGTCTGCACTACAGAAATGAAGCACCCATAGCGCTTAATCATGTTCCGGATAGCGCCAATGAATTTCTTCGCACACTGAAAACCCTTGTTCTGGGTGATAAAGATCCGCAACGACTTTATGTCCAGGTTCTTTTGCCTGCCGACGCCTTGCCAGAGAGAGATGAGCACATTGCAGATGGTGGTAGGGATGGTGTATGGGTTCCTGTACGTTCACTGGATAATCTGCGTGATGAATCTGTCGGTTTTAAGATGACAGAACAGGTGTTTGATGGACCCTCACCAGATTATATTCTCGATATCAACGTGGTAGTTAGGCTTAAAATTCAGAAATAGATAGCAGTATAGATTAAAGATATCTTTTTTAGACCTCTTCGTGGGGTCTTTTGTTTTTATTGCAACAAAAAATATTGTACGCTACAATAACTATATTAGGATTTTTATTATCTGGTATGAATTCACATTCGTTTTTTGAACAGGAAATTATTACGCGATTCATGTTATTTCAAGATCGTCGTTCTCGCGAAGAAGATGAAAAAATTCTTTCTTTGGTTTCTCGTGAGGTGTGGGAGGAGGCTCTTCGGTTCTTGGAGGAGCTTATTCCCGTTGAGGAGCAAGGGCTTGTTCAAGCTACACTTGAGGAGAACTCATCAGAAGAGACAATGCTGGCGATTTTTAAAAAATATGTTGACGGTGAAGTAACGGCGTGGAGATTACGCACTCGTTTGAATACTTTTTTGGATAATCTTTTGATTCAGAGTTTTACAAAATTATGAAGAGAGAAGGAATAAAAAATAAGGAGAGCATTTTTTCTTTCGAAGACCCTGCTTTTTACGAGAAGAGGGATTTGGGAGGGGTTGAGGTTTCTTTTCCAAAAGGGGAGGCACTTGGTCGTCTATTTGTGGGCAGGGGATTTTCACCGGAAGGGAGGGCTTTTGCTGATAAGTTTTTTAAGGAAGTAACACATGAAGCGCCAAAAGAGGATCAAGCTTCGCTTTTTGAAGTGGTACATAGTTTGCTTTCTGATGAGGGCGAAGAGGGGGTATTAAAAAGGCTTTTACATCGATCAGCACAACTTCGTTTTAAGCCACTAGAGTCTCATCGGGTGCCATTGGAAGAAAAAAAGAGATCTCTTTTGATGATCCCGCTTCTTATGAAAAGAAAAATCTAGGTGGTGTCGAGGTAACTTTTCCCAAAGAAAGTGCACTCGAACAACTATTTTCTGGGAAAAAGTTTTCTGCAAAAGGGCGTCAGTTTGCGAAGCATTTTTTTGGTGAGGTGATGCGTGAGATCCCTGAAGGATTTGATATTCAGGATATTCAAGGTTTTTTTGAAACAGTCTGCGACCAACTCCCACAAGGAGGTAGGCGGGGTTTGTTGCGAAAATTTCTCTATCAATCTGCAAAGTTTCGTCTCGAACATGTTGAAAAAACGAAGTGCATTGAGGAGCTTCAGGCTTCAAATTCCCCTCTCGCTGGTCTTCTCGGAACCCTGCAGACTCGTTACGAAAAAATTCCTGCACAGTTTTCTCATAATTTTATTGCCTCCTCAGTAGCGAATGCAAGGAAACTTCTTAATAAACTTAGTGCTGATATGGTCAGAGAAGACGGAACTGTCCTTTCCGAGAGAATAGGGAAGGGGGTGCTGTCTGCATTTCTTGAGGAGAAGTTTTCTCAAGCTCTAAAGAGGGAATTAGAGGCTTCACCTACCGCGACGCTTAAGGAGGTTATGTCGAAGGCGATGGCATCTTTTGACGCATCTTCTCTTCGTGAAGAGTTTCGTGGACAGATGAGTAGTGTCACTAGCGTGAGGAGTATAGAAGATGCTATTGTTTCTTCTCGATCTCTTCCACATGAACGTACCACTATTGTATTCGAGGAGCCTGTTGTGGTTGTTGAAAGCGAAGAAGTATTGGGAGAAGAAGAGGATACTGGGGTTGTTGCGAGAGATACCGAAGAAGTTGTCGATTTAGCACCCAATGCACCAGAGGAAGAGGTGGTGGGTGAAGGGGTTGAAGATGGTAGGGATGGGAATGGGGTATTTAATGAGGTAGTTCATAAAGAAGGAACTCCTTTATCTCAGATTATTTTAGATAGCAGAAGAATTCCCGGAGTTCAACAAGAAACGGTAGCCCCAACACCTCCTGTGTTTGAAGAGGATTTAGCAAAAATTCGTAATTTGCGTACGTTGGGTACAGAATACTATCGCAGTGCGCTTCACTCCCTTAGCCGATTGGTTTCTGGAAGTAACGACGAAAATGAACGTAAAAATTTAGATGAGAATGTAGATTGGGGGTCAAATGTTCTTAGATGGAAACAGGGGTATGTAGCGCAGTTGTTGAAAGAGACTCTTACCAATGATTTTAATGAAGATTTAGAACTTCTTCGAACTCTGCGGAATAAAAATAGAAAGGAGTATGACATTGCACTGGAGACATATCGTAAGGCATTGGAGGATGATGCATTGAGGAGTGTGGTGTGTCCCGAGTGGCAAACAGAAAACATACAGAGATTTCTACAAATCTTAAAATCTGAAGATAATGTAATTGGTCAGAAAGAGCTAGAAAATGGAAATATTCAGGAAGAAATAGTTCCTGAAGAAGTAGGCGTGTCTCCACCATCGGGAGAAGCTGCCCCCCAGAGACGACCTGAGGTATTACCGCAAAAGGGCTGGCTTAGTAAATTTAAAACAAAAGCTGCTTTGGCAGGTCTTTCTGCACTATTGGTTGTGGGTTCGTATGTTCCTGGTCTCCAAAAATCTCAGGGAAATCCAATGCCTGTCGGTGATCGGACAGTAGCAACAGAGACACTTATCCCAAGAGTAGAAGCTGCTGCTGATCCAAGGCAAATATTGAAGGGCATTGAGGAGCCTATTGAAAATGAGGTGGTTATACCCAAAGATCAGCTTTTACGTTTAGAACGCGAGGGGCTACTTACCTTAAAAAGTGGAACTATTTTATATACTGAGGATATCGTGCGTTATCTCGATCAACTTACTCGGCAGCTTTCTTCAAAACAGTTGACCCCTGAAATAACACAGAAATTTGTAGACACCCGCCGTCTATTAAAAAGTGGAAAGATTCTTAATCCTCAGGCTGTTAAATTTCAAATTATCGAAGAAAATAATCAGGTAAGTTTGAAGCCGGTAGATTTTGTCGGTCCTTTGGCGGTTAAAGAAAAGCTTAGTACTGATGTCTTGGTGGTAGGAGGTGAGCTAGAGTCTGTCGAAATAGCTATTGCTGCCGCAAAAAAGGGGAAAAACGTGACCATTCTTTATTCAGGGGCTTTGGGTGGGTTAAGTTCAGAGGAGGGTGGAAATATGCGCTATTTTGACCGCGTTGATCAGGCTACTGTCAAACCTGCTATGCAAGAAATTTTTGATGTTCTTGGAATGAAGGGAGACGCTCGTTTTATGATTCCTGATAATGTGTCGGGTCGTCTCGTTGAGCTCATGCATCGTTATCCGAATATTCGCATTGTTTCTACTGAGACATTGGCGAGTATGTATGTCGTAAAAGAGGATGATCGTATTAAAACGGTAACTACTGGGGAGGGCGTGGAGATAACTCCCGGAGCCGTCGTAGAATCATCCCCGGATGGAGTTTTTGCTGAGAAGGCGGGAGTTCCTCTCACCGTAGATACACTAAATATTTCTTATGGTGCAATATTTGACGCAGATGGCATGCGCCAAGAGGATTTAAAGAAGTTGTCTCAAATGTCTCCATCGTCTGTTCTTGGATTAGCTGGTGTAACTGAACAAGAACTTGCCTCTCATCCAGAACTTTTGAAGGAGTATCAGGAGTTATTAAAGATACCTTCTGGAGCTAATACGGTTGGTACTCATGCAAGTTGGGGATATCGTTCATTTGGAAATTGCTTCAATTTTTATCTTAAGGCACTTGCCTTAAAAAATCCTGGTGATACATTGCTTCAAGAAGGAAATGCAAGGCGTATTGTCGATGGCTTTAATGTTGCCACTCGCGAAAGTAATAATGGATGGAAGGCGACCTTTAATAGTCTTCGTTACAATTCTGATAAGTCGTATCATCAGGGTGATCATAATTTGAGGGAAGATAATGACCTTTTATCTCAGATTGCGCGATCTGATCTCGCTCGTATGCAAGAGTTTTTGAGAAATGTAACAGGAAATTTTGAGATAAGGGTTATTGCTCCAAAAGAGTTTTATGTAAGACAGGCGGGAAAGAATTTTCAAACTCCCGAGATGCTTACGGTTGAAAAACGAACAGTTTCTTCAGGTACTTCACAGTTCCGTTATCCGGATGATGCGCGTGGTATTGGGGAGAGATTTCCAAACGACGTGGTTTCGGGATCCCACTTTGGTGTCTTAGATGAATTGCATGGGGATAAGCCAATCAATTGGTATGTTTCTGCACAGCACACAAGAGCAGGAACGAATTTTTATATTGTAAGTAAGGGGGGTGGGGTAGAGCCAATTCTCACTCCAATGTATAGAATCGTACATAACTTAATGCTTGTAGGAGATGAAGTTGTCGCGCACATTGACGATGAAGGATATTGGAAGACGTCAATAAAAGGAGGACAATTGCCCAGTGAACATAAGTCTATTGATACAGCAAGAAATGCCATTTCGTATGGTGATCTCCAACCTCACCTTCGCGTGTATATATGTCTGTGGTTCCAAATAGAGACAATGTGGGGAATAAAGAGATGGGGGCTCGCATCGTAATTGTGGATACAAATAATTTTGATGCTGTAGTCTATCAGGCCTAATTTTTTCAGTTGAATTTTTGAGATGAGATGTGATACAGTGGGTGTAGTCTAACCATTCCGGCGTAGCTCAGCGGTAGAGCCGCTCGCTGTTAACGAGAGGGTCGCAGGTTCGAATCCTGCCGCCGGAGCCAGATTTCCAACCGCGGTTTAAGAGGGCTGCAAAGCCTTCTTTTGTTATGTAGTTTACAAGTGTTCTGTTATTGAACACGAGTTCGGTAAACACTTCTGAGGCAATTTCTTGTTTTTCGCTATCAAGAGCGTGTTCGTAATATGTCGTCGCATTTTTCACGAGTTCGGAAAATTTAATTACATATTTCAGCATTTCCTGTGCTGTCTCCGCATACGCCTTTAACTTCGTATCAATTTCGGCAAGTTTCATGTTGAAGCGTGTTTCATCGGCTTTGATATCATTAGTTGTCATTGTGCCTGTTCGTAGAAGCGTAAGCTTGTTATTTGTGAGATAATCGAGGTCGGCAAAAACTCTTTTACGTTGTGCATGCAAATCATCAAGCTCCCTATCTCTTTGTGTAGAAATAACACCAAGTTCATTCTTTGCTTTGTTTTCGATTTCTGCCAATTCTTCATCGGTGTAGTAAATTTTTGAGAGTGCTTGCTGGATGAGCACGTGGATATCTTCTTCTTTTAAGTTTTTGTCTGGATTATCACAGTTGGGTTTACAGCGGGTACGGTAGTAATTGATACCCTTTTGTTGATAGGGAGAATACCCCCTACCGCATGTACAGCGAAGCAAACCACGATATGTGAAGAAATCCTTGTCCATATAATATACGCTTACCCTACGACTTCGTAGAACCTCCTGGACTTTGTTGTAGAGACCTATATCTATGAGAGGTATATGGAATTTACCATCAGTATATCCACCCCCTATACGTACCTTACCAATGTAAAAGGGGTTATTGAGGATATATTCAACCGTCTTATGATCTGCGGGGCGAGAGGTCTTTGGTATCGTTTCCAGTCCCATGTTGTTAAGAATCTCTTTTTTTGTTCTTTTTCTTCTCACGGGCTTAGTGGTGAGTCCCTGTTCTCGTGCCCATTTACCAAGTTGGGAGAAACTCCATCCACCTGTGGCGTATAGTTCAAAGACCCGCTTCACAATAGGAGCTCGTATTGGGTCAAAGGGTTTATTGTCAGAACCATTATCTAGATATCCGATGGGGGGAGAAGTAGAGGCACCTGCCTTCAGAACGCAATTTCTGTTGGGCGTTTCTTACCTTCTCACTGATAACACGTGAATAGTGAGAGGCAAACATCCCATCCACAGACATATGTAATTCACCTGAGCTGCTTTTGTCATATGTAGCTTCGCAGAATCGAATATCGCAACCAAGAGTAATGAGTTTTTTTAAAATAACGTCATCCTGTTTATTCCTACTTGCTCTGTCCCAGCAGAGGAAGATGGCACCTTTTATTTCTTTGTTTTTGAGCATTTGAATCAAGCGTAAGAATTTCGGTCTTGAAATCTTGTACTGCACCGAACCATTCAGGTTGATTTCGAAATCCTCATCTTCTTTGAATCCAGAATGGCTCTCATTGATAGTGCCTGCTTCACAAAAACCTTGAATACTTAGCGCTTCTGCTATTGGAAGAGAACTTCGTGTAGCAAACTCAAGGTTCCTCATCTGCTGGTAAGAGAGTGAGTTTTTCTGATTGTCTGCATCATCGGTACTCTTGCGATTGTAGATGAGGTACTGATCGCCGAACACTTTATTTTGAGTTTTCCTTTTCATAGTTATACTGTATCACTTTGGGTTTCTGTAGGCGAGTTAGTTATCGGTTTTGTGATTATACCGTTTTTGATGATGCAGCCTTCGCTTATAAGTCGAATATGTATTCTTTTAAGCGTCTCTGAAAACGCAGAGATATGCCGTATTCCTTCTTCAGTAAAGATATCAGTGTGTCTGTCCATAATGTGTTTCGAGTTCTGAATTAGGAAAAATGCCGTTAATATCGTCTTCGCTGTCTTTGGGCAGTGTTTTCGAGGACGGATTGTCAGACGACATTAGTAAAGAGTCTCGACAATTGTCGTCTGCAATGTCGTCTTCGTTCTGCTGAGCACCTACAACACACTGGACGGCATCGTCGGCATCGGCGGCATTTGCGGATGTCTTTCGTATGGTGATGATGCGTCGTGTACCCTTACCCTTTTCTATTTTCAATCCCGCTTCCTCAAGATTGGTTTTGAGAGTATTCAATTTGCGGCTGAGAGCAGATCCGTTTTTCGGTAATTCGCTTTCGGAAATATCCATACTTCCTGCAATACCGCAGAGATGTTTTCGGAGTTCTGAAGCAGTGCCATCCCATCGTTCTTTGTCCTCCATAAAACGACCTAATAATTCCGCCTCAACGTGTTCGCTAAGCACCTCGTCATTTTGAGAGTTAATACTGCCTTCGTAGGCATTGAGGAAGACTTCTTTTGTAGTACCTATCGCCTCGGCTATTGCGCAGCCCCATAACGCAAAGTCTGCCATGCGTGGCAAGGCGGTAACATGAATGGATGGGTACAATACCAATGCCTTTGTAATGGTTTCGAAAATAGCTCCGAGTATTTTAGGTCGTTCGCGTTCAAATTCTTCAAGAAGTTCACGTTCCTGTCGTCGTCCTGCTTTTTCAACACGGCGAAGCTCAAATAACATACTACGTTCAAGCAGATCGGGTTTACTGGAAGATAGAGAAATGCCGTTAATGCCGACGTTCGCAAGAATGTCGTAAATAATCACTTCATTGTCGGTATAAAGCTGGCGTTTCGAGAATCCACTACCCGTGACTGCGCGACATAGTAAATCTGCGACAGAATCCGATATGCTGCCGACATTGTCGAAAAACAGCATGTGGTGCTGGGATAATACCTGAATTAAATCCTCTTCTTTTTTGGGGAGACTTAATACTTCTATGCGAGATGGGTCAACAAGTTTGCGTTTTATTTTTGAGAACGTTGATTTCGCAGATCCCTGGGGTCCATATATATAGGCAATTGGATGTGGAAAACCAGGGATAAAATACGACACAAGGAGAACAAGAAAAAGTAATTGTTGATTCTCGTTGGTGATGTTTATGAAGCGTAGAATATCACGAATATCTCCTCCCCCAGCAGGAGCAACCTGCGCTGCATGGTGTTGTTGCCGCTTGAAGATAATCGGAGAATTATCTATTACCTCCCACCCATTAATAGTTATTTTAACCGTCCCCCACTCTTTATCGGCAAGGTCATACCAAATTACACCCTCAATCATTGCCGTACGATTGTATAGTGGCACCGCTTCTCCATCAAAACGCGCTTTGCCTGCAATAGTTTGTAATGCGGTGGCAAGCGTATTTTGGTTTATGGTCTTCTTATATAAATTATAAAATGATTTTGCGATCCAAAATTTAAATGCAGAACTATTAACCGATAAGGTTTCGGTGTGTTCATTAACGGCAAAATTAGCATATGCAATATCAAGTTCATCGTGAAAAAGTATTATTGTAGGATCGTCGCAAATAAATTTAACAAGTTTATCCGCTTGATTTACGTCACCATCTCCTCCTTTTTTGGTTTCTTGATTTTGAATTTCAGATTTTATATCATATTTTTTGAGTAACCACTTAAACGCATCTTTGTTTGAAATACTAAGCACTCTCGCCACATAGGTGACTGCATTCCCTTGCGCTGGATGGTCCACGGTACCGCCATTGGATATGAAATTCTTGCCATCACGATTGACGAATGTCGCCCACGTTTTTCCTGGTTCACATTTGCAACTGCCACCACCGCACCCAAGCTGGTTTAGGTCATTGAAATACGGATTGTGCCCCAGCTCGTGCTGAACGTCTATCGCAACCCGTTGAATATCCAATGAAGCGATTTTTTGAAATACTTGGTTGTCACTTACTATGGTTGGTATAGGTTCCCATACTTTTAACTCTGTTGTTGGTTTTAAGAAGAAGCCGTTAGCGAGTTCGTCCAATGTATATGTCTTATCAGATCCCAATTCTTCAGTAACAAGGTAAGGATCAGATTTGTGGTGGTAGTAGCCAGGCTTTCGTAATACACGTGCGACGTCTTTTATAGGATCGCCCGCATTACCATATTTTTTACTCCACTTAATAATGCCTTCAATTACATTACGATATTTCCTCTGCGTGCTTTCATCTATTTTTGGTTCATCAATTCTCCACCTTGGTTGTAATCCGTTTTTAGTTATAACAATTCGTGAGGGTGGGCATGGACAGTCTAAAAGAGCCTGTTTTAATTTTCCCTTTTTTTCTTCACGCTCTTCTGGTGGTAATTTATCCTTCTCCTTACA
>JACRHX010000058.1 GCA_016211955.1 Parcubacteria group bacterium
AAAAGCTCAGCATCCTTGCTGAGCTGAGAAGGCGATGCCTTCTCTACTGGTCGACGAGCGGGTACTTCTCCTGAACGCGGGCAAACGCGTCGTCCCGCCACCCCTGCTCGTCCTCTTCGTTGTAGACGAAGCCGCGCGTATCGCGGGGCTGTCCCTCGATGTACTGCGCGCGACTCGGTGAGCCCTTGCAGTTCTCGGTCGGCAGGAAATGCCGAGAACCATAAACCAGAAGACCTACCATGGATATAGTTCCTGCCTCCATGGCAACGAGAACCGCATCGTTAGAGGGATGAACCTCTTCGCCACACTTGTCACACTTCAACATAGCTACTTACCTTCTTTCAAAAATTCCAGGACTTTCATCCTAGATGCTTTTTATAGCTTAGCACAATGGTAACAAAATGTCAATACCACTAGGAAGATATCTATTGGGGCCGTGAAATCATATAGGGTCTATTTCGAACCATTCCGAAGGCGCGAAGCAGGGTGTTGTCAATCCTGATCTCCCGTAGGGAGAGAATTGGATTGACAACGAAGCGCCGGAGGACAGAGTGAGCCACACGCTGGAGTGACGAACGGGTGAGGAAGAGACCCTATATGATTTCACCAAAGCGCATTATGATCTTCTCTGCCGCCTCCACATCCTCTGGGTATCCTATGGGGTGCCAAAAATGAGCACGAATTACTTGGATGTGGCGCTTCTCTGCCCATATCCCAATTTGTTTTGTGAGGTTAAGTTCTCCGTTGGGCATTGGTGAATACGGACAATCAAAAATACCTTTGTCGAGAAGATGTACCCCGATCAACGCAAGATTACTTGGAGGATTTTCATGTTTTTCGAAGATAGAAACCAGTCTTCCTTTTTCACCAACAAGACATACTCCAAATCGTTCAGGATGAGCCGTCTCTTTAACAAGGATAACGGGCACCGTCTGCATGCAGTTTGCAATGTCAGATGGATCATACAAATCATCCGCATACAGAGCAAGAAAAAGATCGTCTCGAAGAATGTCTTTTGCAAGAGCTAATGCGTGCATGGACCCTTTGGGTGCATCCTGCCAAACGTATGTTATCATACGTCCATCAAATGAATCACCAAAATATGCCTGCACCACCTCTCCCTTATATCCAATAACTAAAATAACCTCATCAATCTCTTGAGGTAACGCGCGTATTGTGTATTCGAGGATGGGCTTCCCCGCAATACGCACCATAGGTTTTGGTACGTTATCAGTAAGAGGCCTTAACCTCCTTCCTTCACCTGCCGCAAGAATAACTGCCTGCATACGTGTATCTAGCTACTACGTTTCACTTCGCCCTCGACGGTTGAAAATACTATTCTCCCCTCCTCAAACATGTGCACATCGCCCGTTTCTTCAGACACTGTATATACAGTAGTACCTTTTAATTCATAAGAACTTGTAATGGCTGCCATGTGACGTGCGTGCACTTTTTTCTTAAATCCAAGACATGCGGAAAAATCTCCCTTCATCTGCGATGAAGCAACTGCGCCAGGAAGCTTGCTTGGTCGAAGACCTTCAAGAATCACACCCGAATGAAGTATCAACCCTTTATGATCAACCAAAATAGCACCGTCAAAATCTACGGTAGCAGAAATCTTTTTCAAACTTTTCTCGTCAAAAATACTTTGCTTTGTTGTAGAAAAAAGATCCTGAGATGAATCGGGAAACACAGCATATTGATCATTCCATACCTCTTCCCATCCAAAAATAACAAAGAGGCCAAACATTTTTTTTCGCCTGCTTGCAAGTTTCAAAATAAGTTCCAAAAGCCGCATCTTATCATCATGCGATTTTTGAATAGATTCCTCTTTTAAAACATTTTTAATTTTTGTGCGTATACCCTCTACAAACATTTATTTTAATTCAACAAAAATACATTATATAACATATAAGCATTAAAATTGATACCAATCAACAATAGTGCATATCTCCCCACAAAACTAGGTAAAAAATAATACAAACATTACTTAATCAATTCTCTGTGTGATATAATGATATCACCATGCAACATACGCAAAAATATACATTCAGAGTACTATTGATTGTACTATCATCAATGGTTACCATTGTCATAGGAATTTTTTATCTATCTACGTCCACCTCAACCACCCCAACAACACCAACCACGTTAACAAAAAGCAGTAACCTCAGTCCTGATCCCAATACGCTACAAATCGTTGGTTTGGGGGGAAGAATCGTAAAAGACAAAAACTGGGTATGGTTTGATGGAGAAAGATTCGATAGCGCTGATCCTATAACATTTCAAGTGTTGTACACTGGATTTAGGGCGGGTTATGCAAAAGATAAAAATAAAGTATGGTCCCTTACTACATTCAATGGTATTTTTTTTACGGAGATACCAGAAGCAGATGCATCAACATTTCAATCGCTGGGGGGTGGTTACGCACAAGATAAAAGTAAATTCTGGCATTATGGTTATATACAAAGAGATCCTGACTTTATGGGCGATTTTGTCCTTAAGGAGCTTACCAACGTCGATCCCACCACATTCAAAGTCCTAATGAACGGTTATGCACAAGATAAAAACAATACGTATCTAAACGGTCAAATAACAAAGAAATGAGCCACGAAAACTAATTGATGTATAACTAGCTAATGTGGGATTCGTATTTAAAATTTACTTTTACTATGAATGATGATCGAGATAACTACAAAGTAATCAATTCTTCCTCTTTTTGGGTATTCATAAGACGGATTTTGTACTTTTTTAATTTTTTGGGGTGGATTATTCTGATTTTTTCCCTTTTTTTCTCCGGCGCAACAAAAACAACCGAAGGGATCGTTGTAGGAATAGTGTTTGTTCTCTTGTATGGAGGTATCACGTGGGTGATATGTTATCGTTTTTTTTCCTGGGTAACCTCGAGAAAAATATATATTGAAAACAATACCCTGCACATATATAAACACTTGGCGATAGAACTCTCCTCTCTCCAGGCAATTTTTGAAAATAAAAACAAATTAATGACACTTCTCCTCTTAACCAATCATCGGGTAGTTCCTCTTTTCTTTCTTTCGGTATCACACTATAATACATTCTTAGACAGAATTTCAGAACTTGCGAAATTAACATACCATGAAAACCTAGAAAATGCGTTATTGTCTGAACGTTTCGCAGAACCAGATGAGAGCAGTGACGTTATAAAATTTAATTTCGTGCCTCTTTTTTCTGTTCGGACAAAAAGAGGAATAACTTCTTTATCACTACCAGAACCTGATGATCCTCCCTCTTCATCTGATTTCTTCCTCAAAAGTCTTGAAAGTGAATGGAATGCTTGGAAACGATCTTGTAAGACCGCGATTGTAACAACTCGTTTCGGAGTCAATGTGTTGTTAAAAATAAAAACAATGGATAAACTTTATTCCATATTTACATTAGGATACGTATTTTTACTGATTCTACCGCCATCCCTTTTTATTGTATTCTCTTTTCATGTCTCTAATAACCTCATGCCAATAGTGTTTGTATTTTGGGTGATCCTCAATAGTATCTTATACCTTCCGCTTCGACGTCGAATAATGCCAGCGTGGTGGAACAAACTTAAAAATTTGTATTAATTACAACATACCATTTTTAATTTTTGTGCGTATACCCTCTACAAACGTATTATAATAAAAAAGATTGTGTGTGGTAAGAAGGCGTAAGGCGGTGATTTCCTTTGCCTTAAAAAGATGTGTAATATAACTCCTTGTATATGTTCCACACACCTCACATTTACATGTGCGATCAAGTGGCTTCTTATCATTCAAAAATATCGTTTTCGACATATTTAATTTCCCCGTGTGTGTAAATGCTATCCCACGGCGTGCATAATGTGTCGGCACGATACAGTCAAACAAGTCAACTCCAGACGTAATAACCATCTCCATATCTTCAAGATATCCGATTCCCAAAAGGTGGCGAGGTTTCTCCTCGGGGAGATGTGGCATCGTCCAACGCAAAATATCATTCATTGTCTTTTTTGATGATCCTAAATCACCTCCAACCCCAAACCCATCAAAGGGAAGTCCACCAATATATGCCGCACTCTCTTCGCGTAAATCTCTAAAACGTGAACCTTGCACAATACCAAATAACGCCTGTCTGCTCTTTTTTATTTTCAAACACATTTTTTCCCATTCATGTGTGCGCTTCAACGACTCCTTAATATAATCGTAGGTAGCAAGTGGTGAAGTACACTCATCGAACGCAAAAATAATATCAGCCCCTAAAGCTTCTTGTATTTTTATAGATTCCTTGGGACCAATGAATAATTCCTTTCCATCGATAGGGGAACGAAAACGTACCCCATCAGATAAAATCTTTACTGTTTTTGGCTGCGCATTTTGCTGGAGAACCTCTGCCTGTGTCCCCGGAAAAAACTTGAGCACCTTCCCCACCTGTGTATCCATACCAAATCCTAAACTAAACACCTGAAATCCGCCAGAATCTGTCATAAGTGGCCTCTTCCATTGCATATACTCATGCAACCCTTTCATCTTTTTCACAATCATTTCACCTGGCTTTAAATGAAGGTGAAATGTATTTGCAATGAGAAGTTGGCTCTTTGTTTTTTCCACCTCCGCAGACGTGAGCGTTTTAATCGTCGCCTGTGTCGCCACAGGAACAAAAGCAGGCGTCTCCACCTCCCCGTGTGATGTCTTAAGAATTCCAATCCTCGCCCCACTTTTTTTCGATTTTTTAATAACTTTGAATTCCATAAATATATCTGTAATATTTCGAACTATGT
>JACRHX010000060.1 GCA_016211955.1 Parcubacteria group bacterium
GGGGTATCAGGTGTATAATTATCTTCGTCCTCCTTTTATTGTGATTATGTCTCCAGAGGATAATATGGTAAGCACAGAACGTGAAATTGAGATTCATGGAAAAACAGAACGGGGTATACTTGTGAAAATAAATAATGAGGTAGTACAGGGTGATGAACATGAGTTTCGGTATCGTTATTTTCTTACGCCAGGGGTAAATATTCTTGAGATAGAGGCAGAGAGACGATTTGGAAAAAAATTGCATATACGTCGAATAGTAATGTATAATCCATAGAACTTAGGTCTTTGGTGTTTTACTAGTAAACAATTTATGAAAAAAGAAGATAACAAAAAACAAAAGGATCAACTAAGTACTGTGCTCGGTGAGCTTAGGGAGAGATTTGGAGAGGGAGCAATCATGATGCTTGGAGATGCTGAAAAGGTAGACGTGAAGGTTACTCCTACGGGTTCATTAAGCCTTGATCTTGCGTTGGGGGTGATGGGTATGCCCCACGGAAGAATTATTGAGGTGTTTGGTCCAGAGTCTTCAGGAAAGACGACACTTGCGCTCCATGTTGTTGCTGAGGCACAAAAGAAAGGGGGTAAGGCGGCTTTTATCGATGCAGAACACGCTCTTGACCCTGAGTACGCTCGTCGTATCGGGGTGAAGGTGAACGAGCTTCTTATTGCTCAACCTGATAATGGCGAGGAGGCATTAAACATCTTAGAGGCTCTTGTGCGCTCAAATACGCTTGAGGTATGCGTGGTGGATTCTGTTGCGGCTCTTACTCCTAAGGCAGAGATAGAGGGTGAGATGGGGCAGCAGTACATAGGGCTTCAGGCGCGTCTGATGTCGCAGGCTCTTCGTAAACTTACCGCCATCACCGCCAAATCGGGTACGATTATTATTTTTATAAATCAGATCAGAGCAAATATTGGCACCATGGGATATGGTAATCCCGAGACAACTCCTGGTGGAAGAGCGTTGAAATTTTATGCGTCAGTGCGTCTTGATGTGCGTCGTATTGCGCAGATTAAAAAAGGCGAGGATATCATAGGGAATCATGTGCGTGTAAAGGTAGCAAAAAATAAAGTGGCGGCACCATTTAAGGTTGCTGAGTTTGATATATTTTTTAACAAAGGAATCTCACCCGATGTGGAACTTCTCACTCTTGCCATCAAGCATGGTTTGGTAAACAAAGCGGGGGCAACATATAGTTACGAAGGAGAAAAGCTTGGTGTCGGGCTCGACACCGCATCCGAGTTTGTTAAGAACAACGAGAAGATTAAAAAAGAACTTATAGCTAAGGTTAAGACCGCTTGGCAAGAACAAAACAAATTTTAGATAAAACAAACGCATTCGGCGCATTACTTCGTCAAACACCGTGGTGCTCAACGCGATAGTATCTGACTATCGCTTACTCCGCTCCTCGCGTTTTCCTTGTACTGCATCCGAATGCGTTGGTTTTATCACACTAAACCATACAGTACCTATTTCGAACCATTCCGCAGGCGCGGAGCAGGGTGTTGTCAACCCCGAATCACAATGAGTTGGGTTGACAACGAAGCGCCGGAGGACAGAGTGAGGATGCCGCTGGGTATTCGAACGTGTGAGAAATGGATATATTTTGTTTATGGATTTCTGTGGACGGGTGAGACGATGCCCTTGTGAAGATCGAAGTATTGGTCTGCGTAGGGGCTTGGCTTTTCGTGGAGCCAGAGAGTGAGGGCGTTTAGCATAAGCGCCGCTATCGTGAAGTTTACGGTAAGAAGTTGTGGAGACTCTGTTTCGATGAGTTGAGCGCAACTTGGTGTCTCCGGATGATTGTTCTTTGGGTACTCTATTTCAGGATGAAACTTAGTAAGTGGTGGGGTCACATCTTGTCCGTTCCTTCTTTCATACACTTGAATAGCACCATCAACTTCTTCGTTACCACCAGAGATAAGAATACAATTCTTCAGAGTGCAAACATGATGAGAAACAATCTTACGAGATGCATGGTTGTCTACGGCGAGAAGAATAATATCCTCTTCAAGCAAATGAACGTACACATTATCTTCATTGATATAGAGATTTTTTGCTTCAATACGTAATTCTGGAAAAAGAGGCGCAAGGGATTCTTTTGTTGCATCTCCCTTTTTAGTATTTGGTTGAGAGCGTTGTCGTTCACTGTTTGTTCGATCATAGGTATCACCATCGATGAGAACAATACGTTTGGGAGTACGTGATGTGTTTGTGTAATGTAATGTTCTACACACTGGTTCTGCGAGGTGAGAACCAATACCTCCAAGTCCAATGAGTACTAGCCGCATCGTTTCCTTCCCCTTCTTTTTTTGTGACAATGAAGTGGTGAGCGTAGAGATGTTGCGTGTATATTCTCATACCATGCGGCAGGGATAGAGTAGTCCTTAGGAAAAATATTCTTTTCTGTATCGAGGAGGGCATACTCTGGTTTTTCCTGTGAGAGGGGAGTAATCCCCTCAAGAAGCTCTATGGGATCATAGGAAAATCGAGTACCATTCACCACGGCGTGTATGCTTACGCTAAAGACGTTGTCGGAGTCTCTAAATGAACCAAAGGTACCGTGAATGCCATCCATTGATTTTTCATCGTGACAATCAATTGCCGAGTGGAATGCGGGACGTCTTGCGTGGGAGTGAAACGTTCCCACGAGAGAGATGGGGTATTCGAGTCGAGGAATGTCGTATTGTGAGATGTTGTCTGGAGAGACGAGTTGTCGTGGTACGAGAAGTGTATAGATTTTTTCATCTTTGTTCCAAAGAAGAAGAATGATTGCCTCTGTGCCATATTCAGATGAGATGGTGGCAAAAAAGCGTGCCATTTCTTTTACAAGCGGTTTTGGTATTTTAGGGAGCAGGAAGGTGAATCGTGGTGACTCTGGTTGCAGCATACTAATACCATCCAAGGGAACAACCGTCCGCCAAAAAGAACTTTCTTTATACATAAAAATTCCATTTTGAGCGACGGCATATATAGAAGGGAGTTTCTGGTGGTTGCGTACTGCCATCCTTAATCCATATAGGAATCATGGAGGTTTTTCCTCCGCATCGGGTTGCATAGTTTGTGTTATTGAGGTGGACAGTATATCTGATATTGAGGCGTGTACGACGTTGAGCGTTCTGAGGAGATCTCGTTCTAACTCTTTAAAGAGAGCGATAAGGCGTTCGTGTGCAATGCGTGCCGTATCAATGTTTGGTGATAAGGTAGTACAAAGTGTGTGAAGACGGATCGCGAGTTCTTTACCGAAATCTACCGCATACCGTTTTTGTATATTGTTCCATGAATCTTGGTGTTTTTGTTGGGCAGTAGCAATTTTTGTTGCGATTTTGAATCTAACAAGACATTTCCCAATAAGGGTGCGTAGGGTAAGGGCTTTTTTCCAGGGAAGTTTGAGTACGAAGAGGGGGTTTTGAATTGACATTTTTTCCCACGTTTCAAGATCTTTTAGTTCCGGAATTCTTTTTTTCGCATCTTCATAGAATTCAATGAAAGAGTCTCTTGTTTCAAAAAAGGAACTTCCCCAAAAGTAGGTAAACAATGTTTCTGACCAGTTATCATTTTTTAGCGAGACGAAGGGGTTATTTCCAAGACAGCATGTAAGGTGTTGGCTTTGGATGTTGGGGAGATTGGGGAGATAGAGCATATCATCAAGATTTGTAAGAGAAGCATCGCGGTAAAATACGTAAAGGTTCTCTAGATATCCATCTCGGAATATTACTATAAAATATATCCATGGAAGCGCAAGTCGCCGTGTTTCTTCCATGATATGAAGTGTTCTTTGTTGTGGAGCATTTTCTATGCAGAATATTTGGTAGTCAGATTGTTCTGATTTTAGTTGCCAGTGAAATCTTGTTCCACAGGGAAGAAGTTGCGGAGATTGTTTCACAATTTCTTGCGCAAGTGCTATCTTTTTCGTAACCAATTTTTCCATCTCTTGTAACACGTCTTTCACGATTTCTTCGAAGCATTGGGCACCATTCACATCGAGTACTTCAAGAAGTTTTTTCATGCACGAACGTTTTGCCTCCTTCGTACACTCCTCAAGGTATGAATACGCACGAGGTGTTATTTTGCTAAGGGTGGGAAGCGCGTATTGTTCTCTCCAGAGATGCATCATTTCGGTTACGGCGGTTTCTACCTGACTATCTATGAAGGGTTTTGTTGTTGAATGTTTCGTAAGAGTGATAGTGGTTTTTGGAAACAATTTAAATATTTTTTCGCGGTCTTTTGTAACACACCAAACGTTTCCGTCTGTATCGAAGAGGGGAGCATTTTGCAGTGAGACGGGGAATTGCACGGAAAGATCTGTGGCGGGTTCCTTTTTGAACATATGCGATAACTCCTTTCTTGTTTTCAATGAGCTATGTTACTAGGTGTTATCGTGCCATTTTTGTACCAAAGTGTCAATTTTTCAAAGCGCTGTTCGGTAACCTCATACGTAGTGGTGCCTGAGCTTGTCGAATGTCCACCTTTCTTAAGGAAACCCTTCGACTTCGCTCAGGGAATATCATGTTACTGAACAGCGTCATTTTTCAAACAACAAAAAACACGTCGGAATGGCGCATTTTAGTTAATTAATTTTGAGTGTACATGTTTGGATGCAGTACGAGGAAAAAGCGAGGAACGGGGAGAAGTCCGACTTCCCCAAAGTTGACGTCCGTTCGTAAGGAAGTCGGACTTCTAAAGATTGATTCGTCACGTTCAATATAAAGAAGTTCAACTTCCGACAGACCACAAAACGTCAATATTCGGGAAGTTGAACTTCTTGTACTGCATCGAGTACCACAGTGTTTGACGAAGTAATGCGCCAAAGATGTGCACTCTATTTGGTATGTAAGTGCGTGTAGGGGACCAGAGCCATATAACGTGCACGCTTAATGGCGAGCGCAAGTCTTCGTTGGTGAGATGCGCAGATACCTGTTTTTTGGGGTTTATAAATTTTTGATTGAAGCGAGAAAAATCGTTTTAATGTATTCGTATCCTTGTAATCAATATAGCCCGTATTTTGCGAGCAGAAATAACATTGTTTGTTAACCGTTGTTGGTGTATACATAGATTTTTTTAAAAAGGAAGATCATCACTTTTTATGTCATCACCCATTTCGATAATAGGGAGTTCCTCTACTTGTGGAGGTTGATGAATGTTTTTTTCCTGTGTTTGATTTCCTGCTCCAGAATGTCCGGGTCCTGTATTCTGGTATTGCGAGCGTGGACCGAATTGTATATTTTCTGAAACAATTTCAGTTACCTTTCTTTTATTTCCTGTTGTGTCTTGCCACGAGCGAGTGCGAAGCCGTCCTTCGACATACATGAGAGACCCCTTTTTTAAGTATTGACTTGTGGTTTCAGCCTGTTTACCCCACACTACCACAGTGTGGAATTCTGTCTCCTCCTTTTTTTGTTTATTTTGATCATACCAGACACGGTTGGTTGCAAGAGAAAGAGTAACTACCGACTGTCCGCTTGGGGTTGTGCGGAGGTCTGGGTCGTTGGTAAGTCTTCCTATAAGAATAACTTTATTGAGATTCATAGTTAAAGAATTTCAGCAAGTCTTTTGTCGAGCTCTTGAACATCTACATCACTTACTGGTGGAATAGGATGCGATGATGTTTCTTTCTCTGATGTAGATTTCCCCTTGGTTGTTTTTATTTCTTCTTTATTTTTTGTATAATCTATCGATCTTCGTTGGTAATGTGTTTCTTGTGCAAGTTGTTTCTTATTTAATTTAAGAAGCAATGTCCGTATGAGATTTTTATTATAACGAAGACTTTCTTTTATTTCTCCTATTGTAGGGGTGGGGGCGTGAAAACGAATCCAAGAAAAATAAGCGGTTTTTCGTTTTATTATTCTATAGGCGAGATTATGCATAACAAGCTCCCCCTGTTCGGAGATAGTGGCGTATTTGCCGAGAAGCTCCTCAAGGGATTTCTTAACCCCACGAGCTTCCTCTTCGGTAAGCTCTCCGTTTATGAGAAAGCCTAGTTCGTATAATGTTTTGTCTTCTAATAGTTCCGTCATGATGTTTTAATCTAGCATTCTTCAGCTCATAGGTCAACCCCGTTAGAGGTAACCAAATGAGCTTGTGGATTACAACGTATTTTTGAATCTATTCTGGCTGGTAAATAGCAAGATGTCTATTTTACCTCTAATGGGGTCAAGCAGGGGTTGATAAGACAAAACCCCTTCGAGGGGGTGTTGTTTATAGTTCAGAAAGAAGTTAGCTACGTTTAATTTTGAGTTTTCGTTCCCCTTTTGCAGCTTTTTTGGGGAGCTTGATCGTAAGGATGCCATTTTTAAAATCGGCAATTGCAGAGTCGGAATCAATTTGTTCAGGAAGGATAATACTTCGCGAAAAATTACCCCAGAAAATTTCGCGATAGAAATATTGATCTGAAGCAACGTGTGTAATCTTTTTACGAGCACCTTTTATTGTAACCATATCATTTGTAATGCCGACATCGAGATCGTCTTCGTCAATACCTGCGATGGTTGATTGAATATAAATATTTTGGTCATCCTGAAAGACGTCTACGGTAAGTTGACCCTCTTCATCTGAATCGGCATGATGTTCGCTTAGTTCTGCGGGAGCTTGACGACGTGTTCCACGACTAAGCGAAGAACCTGTTTTTGCAAGGACCGTTTCATACGACTCGGCATCATTATATAATTGTTCGTCCATAACAATATTTTTTTAATTTAAATTAATGGGAAGAGGTTTGCGTTTCAATGTTTCAAAATCTTGGAGGAGAAAGAAGGCTGCAAAGAGGAGAATAGAAGATGTATAGATAAAACTTGCACCTCCATAGTATATTATAAGATAGTTAAAAAAAGTGTGCAAACCCACAGCAAGTGCAAAACCTTTTATAAGGTGCCTATTGTGTCCATCTCTGATGCTAAGAGCCCAGTAATAACCAAGGATTCCTGTTGCTAGAGTGTGAAGAAGTGTTGCCCCCATAAATCTTAAGCTTAAGATTTCCACAGCAGGAGAAAGGATTGAAATATTTGCTAGAGTAAACGAATGAATTTCTGGGATGATAGTATATATTTCTCGAAGAGTGAGAAGAATATTTTCTGCTGTTGCAAATCCAAGACTTGCAGTGACGGCGTAGATCATTGCATCTACGGGTGCGTCCATGGCCTTATCATGTTCCATAGGAAGTGCGGCAAAGAATTTACATCCTTCCTCGATGGCTGCAGCGATAAGAAATGAGAGAAAAAGAATCCACGAAGGATCAAAATTTGAAGCAAGAGGTTTTGAGAGATATGTCTCCAAAAGAACTACTACAGGAGCTATTGCGATACCAGAGATAAAAGTACGTGTTATTTTTGACCACGGTTCTGGATGTACCTCCTCTTTGAGGTAAAAATAAAACCACCCCAACGCGGGCGCACTTCCTAAAAGAATAGAAAGAAAAAGCACCATTTAATAATTATACACTATAGAGGCCACTTTTCTATCATCAATATTTTTTTCTCTGCCCTGAGCGAAGTCGAAGGGTTTTGCGAAAGAGGAAATTCTCGATAGATTACCTCTGTGACAAATGGCATGAATGGGTGGAGAAGTTTTAGGGTTGTTGATAGACAATAAAGAAGTATTTTTTTTGTGTTTTCTTTTTGTGTTTCATCCTGAAGTTGAGATTTGCTCGCCTCTATATAAATGTCAGCAAGGGTGTGCCACGTGAATTGATAGAGTTCCTGTGCTGCCTCGTGAAGTTGAAACGTATCAAGGTATTTCGTTGTTTTGAGGATAGTTTCTTCCAGGCCGTTAAGAATGTTTTTGTCGGCATCGGTAATACCTTCTGGTTTTGTAGTTATATCAACTCCTTCCACACCATTACTTAAAACAAAACGTGCAATATTCCACAATTTGTTTGCGAAGTGTTTCATTCCTTTTATCTTGTCTTCCGATAAAATCGAGTCAGTTCCTGGTGCGCTGTTAAAAACTAAGGCAAAGCGTAGGGCATCTGCTCCAAATTTTTCGATGAGGTCTAAGGGGTCGGCGCTATCAGCTTTTGATTTTGATAATTTCTGGCGTTTTTCATCGCGTACTAATCCGTGCAGATAGACTGTTTTAAAAGGGATTTCCCCGACCAGTGCGGTGGTCATTAAAATCATTCGCGCTACCCAAAAGAATAATATCTCATAGGCCGTTTCCATTACATCTGTTGGATGATATGTTTTTAGATCTTTTGTTTCGTCTGGCCAACCTAATGTACTAAACGTCCAAAGTCCCGAGGAAAACCATGTGTCTAGTGTGTCAGGATCTTGTTCCCATCCTTCGTCTTTTGGTGGATTTATATCGCAGTAGAATTCTTCGCCTTTATACCAAACAGGAATTCTGTGGCCGTACCAGATCTGGCGAGAGATGCACCAGTCGCGTAAGTTATCGATCCAATGAAAATAATTGTTTTTAAAACGATTTGGAACTATGTTTATTTGTTCCGAATCTACCACATGCTGCATGAGTTGCTTGAGGGTAACTTCTTGGTTTGTCGCGATGCCTTGAATAGCAGAATGGGGGATCTTGAAAGATTGATTAACACGAATAAACCACTGAAGTTTTGGTAGTGGTTCGATGACGCCCCCCGTACGCTCTGCGGTAGCAATGTTGTGCGTGATAGTTTCTTCTTTTTCTAGGAGCTCTTCGGTCTTCAACCAAGCCACAACATCTTCGCGTGCCTCGGCTACTTTCTTGCCTTGCAATGGCCCTGCCACGGTCATGCGCGCTCGTTCATCGATAACTTGTGACCACCTTAGGTTGTGTCGTTTAGCAATTTCAGCGTCAGTCATGCTATGCGCTGGTGTGACACCAACTGCGCCCGTTCCAAAATCTTTTTCTACACTGTCGTCGGCAACTATCGTGATATGGAGAGGTGTTCCGCAAAATGTGAGATCATATTCTTTTCCAACAAATTTTTGATAGCGCGCATCATCGGGATGTACCGCAACGGCGACATCGCCGACTTTTGTTTCTGGGCGTGTGGTGGCAATAGCTATCGGAAAATCTTTTGAGTATTTAAATGTATAGAGATTTGCCGGTTGTTCTTTGTAAACGATTTCATCGTCAGAGATCGTTGTTTGCCCTTTAGGGTCCCAATTCACAATACGAAAATCTCGTTGGATGAGCCCTAGGTCGTAGAGACGCTTGAACGCTTCGTTTACTGCGTGGTTACGTTTTTCATCTAGCGTAAAAGCCTCTCGACTCCAGTCGCAAGAAGAACCCATGGCGCGCATTTGTCCCGTCATGATAGCCCTGTGTTCAGCTACAAACATATCGATGCGCCTAAGTAGTTCATCGCGTCCCAAATCGTATCGATTTTTATCCTCTTTTTTTAAGATTTCTTTTTCTACTCGTGTTTGTGTTGCGATGGCGGCGTGATCGGTGCCAGGTATCCACAACGCACGGTATCCTTGCATTCGTCGCCATCGAATGAAAATATCTTCAATTGTGAGAAATAATGCATGACCTGCGTGGAGGATGCCGGTAGCATTTGGAGGAGGCATTATGATTGTGTAGGGGGTACCTGATTGGTTAGGAAGATTGTCAGGATTAAAATACCCCGACTCCTCCCAGAGCTTGTATATTTCTTTTTCGTGTAAATTTGGATCGTAAGTTTTTTCCATAAAATATCGTCATCCTGAATCCGCCAGTCGGCGGGTGAAGGATCTCCTGTTTTCAGGTTTTACTTTAGGTCTTGAGATCCTTCGGCTGATACCTCAGGATGACATGAGAAACTTTATACTTTAGTTTACAGACTCAAGTTAGATTGAGCAACTATTCTGCGTTTCTTTTTTTGGAGGGTGTTGATATATGCGCTTGCTCCGATCATCGCGGCATTGTCGGTGATCACATTGCGCGCAGGTGGAATAAATGCGACCCCCTCTTTTTTACACGCTTTTTTGAATGCGCCTGCAAGGGATTTGTTTGCAGCAACACCACCTCCAATAAGCACCATCTGTGCGCCATGTTCTTTTACGGCTCGCATAGTTTTTTGTAGTAGGGTTTCGATGGCGGCGGCTTGAAACGAGGCAGCAATATTGTTGCGTTGTTCTGTTGAAATAACGAAAGGTGTATTTATTTCATGGTGTGTCATGTCGCGAAGGTGATAGAGTACAGAAGTTTTAAGGCCGGAAAAGCTAAAGTCGTAATTTTTTTGATCAAGCATGGGACGGGGAAATTGGATTGAGGTGGGGTCACCTGTTTTTGCGGCACGTTCCACTTCAGGGCCTCCGGGATAGGGAAGTTGTAGCATGCGGGCTACCTTGTCGTACGCCTCACCAACAGCGTCGTCTCGGGTCTCACCAATTTTTTTCCATTTCGTGAGCGACGTCATAAGGAGAAGCATGGTGTGTCCGCCACTCACAATGAGGCCTATTGCAGGAAAGTTTACGTTTTTTTTATTTCCAAAGAGAAAACTATAAAGATGGCCTTCGAGGTGGTTTGCTCCAAGAAGCGGTTTTTTATATTCCTTTGCAAGCTCTTTTGCGAAATTAATCCCTGTCCAAAGTGCCGGCTCAAGACCTGGCCCAACAGTAACGGCAACCATGTCTACTTGTTTCATCAATGCTTTGATTTTTTGTGTATCTTGTATTCCCTGAGCTTGTCGAAGGGTTACCTTATTTGTCAGTCTTTTTAATAAGATTGGTAAATTTTTAATATGTTCTCTTTTTGCTAAGTTGGGAACGACGCCTCCGAAAGGTCTATGAATTTTTATTTGTGAGGAGACAAGGTTTGCATGTATGACAAATGAAGGAAGCTTGTCTCCCTTTGCCCCAATAAGCGCAATTGAGGTTTCATCACAACTTGTTTCTATGGCCAAGATGTTCATATTGTCTTGTCTTTTGTTTCACAGTATCATATAGCTATATGGCACAAGAATCAACTTTAGGAAATACATCGCTTTCTGAGCTCTTACAGCTTAAAGCGCAATATGATTTACAAAAAAACATTCTCTTCAGGACCGCAGTAATTGGTCAGCTTCTAGGGAAGGATGATCTTGGATTTGTAGGTATCGATGGAAAAGAGTACCCCATCCCAGCCTATGAAGATATTGAAAAAAAGATTAAGGAACAGGAGGAGATGTTTACTAAAAAAGCGGGAGAGGGTTTTGTAAAACTCCTTCTCGTGCCTGTTGGTATGCGCCTCGGTGTACTTATTGAAAAATACAAACAGGTGCTTCTTACACATCTAAGAGAGGGTGCTCTTTTGGCGACAAAGAGAACGCCTGACGATCAAGACGAACCCATTGAGCTTGATGGTGATAAGCCTATTTGGGTGTGGGATGGTTTTGTAGAGTCTGACACAAATGATCTTCTTCTTTATTACCCACAGGAATTTTCTGTGCAGAATCATGGTGGGAAGACAAAACGTCAACTTCTTGCTGATGGTCATGGATGGAACGTACTTCTTATCGAGTATCTCCCCAACATTCCAAGAGAAGGAAAGGGTGAAAACATCAATGGAAGAAAACAGGTAGAAGCAGGCAAGAGTCCTAGAGAATATTTGAAGACAATGCAGTCAGACCCATCCTACATGCACGAGAGAGGGTTTTCTATCGAGGATCAGCTTGTGTATTCCATTACTCACATGGAGGAGACGAATCAGATTATGAATGATTGGGAGGGGAATGGGAGTAGTGCCTTTCAGCTCGGTGCCTACATGACTGATGGAGATAGCATCCCCGTTGTGTCTTATGGTCGTGGATATATACGCGCAGGCATTGTTCGCCTCGCCGCAGATTTCCACGGGCCGATATATGGAACGCGCACCGAAGTACAGATTTTTTAGTGTTTATGAAAAAAATAACGGAACCGTACGCAAGAAAAATCGTTGAGAGGTCTATGGCAACGTTTGGTCTTCAGAAAGATATGGAGACAGATCCAGTACAAATACAATCTCTGCTCAAAGAAATGAAACTCGACGACTTCGAAACTGTTTTCCCTCCCATGAGGGAATTTTTTGTAGCAGTTGTTGTTGCGTCACAACCATTGGGGCCCATGTTTAAAAGCATAGAAGAGGGATTAGTAAACAAACATCCTGCGGTTGTTGAATTTTTAGAACTAGCCCTTTCTAGGGGGTGGTTGGGGCAATCAGAGAAGATTTATAAATCCGCGCATATCACTTTTCTTCTTGAGGCACTTGTTGCGGCCATGTGTAATAATCACAGCTTTTTTGTAGAGGTACAAGATCATTATAAGAAAAAAGAAAAGGGGTACGGTATAGACTCAAGGCACTTGTTTGGTACCTTTAGGAGGGTATTAAATATTTCGCATAGTTTATTTGACGCACTCAAGGCATTGTCTGTTGATCCCGCAATGATTTATTTTCGGATCGAGCGTGGGTTAGGAAGGTTCAAGGTTGATAAAAATGATTTACGAGATTTATATAAAAAAGGTGATTTAAATTATTTAGAGTATAGGCTTTTGTCTTTTACAGATACAAAAAATAGGAACCGTTTGCTTGAATTATTGCAAATTAACGTTTATGAAGCCGCTATTACAGAATATGATAATGGGTTCAGAGCAAACTCTACTTGTGCCTATGTCTTTAATGAAGATATTTCTAAGAATCCTCCACAAATAGAATTCCAAGAAAGAAATATTATTCCCGATGGGGATGTTGGATATGCTTATTATGATGCAGTGCAGACTCAGAATAATATGTTTCCCGTTTTTATGCTTAGTCAGGAGATGACAAGTCTCTATATTGCTTGGAACATGGCTTTTGTATTGGGGAATATGGGTGATCAAGATTTTTTATTTCCTAAACTCTTGATCCCCTCCTTGATAAATGGAAAAAGTGAAAATACGGGGGGTGAGAACCATTTCTCTTTGGCTTGCTGTTAATCAATTTTTGTTCAGAAGATGTGAAGAGGTTAAAATAAATACTGGTCCAACAAACAAGGAGGAGATGGCAACGGCGTGGGGAGAAATTAATAAAAAATATGCTTTTGCTTTGGCTAAACAAGAAATTCATGAGAATTCAAGAGAGATTACACAACACTATCGTCGGTTTTTCTCAAGACCAATCTATCATTTTTTGAAACTCATCATAACCTTTTTTCGTTAGATATACTAATCTGGTTTTTGAAAGATAAAAACCGCCCATCTTGAGCGGTTTTTGGTTTACGTATATTTTTGTAGCCAGTCGGGTGTATACTTTCTTTGCGCTATTCTTAGTTCTTGGGGAAGATGGGTGATACTGCGTATGCGACTTCTACATACACTGGTGCCACATTGGCAAGGATTATCGAGTTCCCAAAAAGGATCTTCTTCCGTAAAGGAGTAATCAATCGTTATTTCTTCGCCCGGAAGGATATCTTCTTTTGCAACAATTATTTTTGATCCACAGATATATGCATTTGGTTCACACGAGTGGTTGAGATGCCACAGAGGATTATTCCTCTCTGTTTTGAGCCACGTGTGTGGACCAATTGCCAGCATGTGTTGACTTGTTCTTGCGTCTGATCTTGAGTAGTTTTTTGTGGTATCCACGACACCTTTTGGAATAAAAATAATCTCATGTTGCGCTATCTTAGAAATCGCAAAAAGACCTTTTCCGCGTATACCAGATTTTTGAACGGCATATTTTTTCTTCACGTTACCGCCTCCGCTATATGCACAAGTGACTATTGTGAATAAAACTTTTTTTACCTAATTGCAACAGCGCCACAAACACTATACAAATAGCACAAAACGTGCTATCTTGATTTGTTCCTTGAAAACAGGAAACAACGGAAAAGGAGATACTGCAAATGAGTTCTATCTGGAAAGTGGGAATAGCTGTCGGAGCTCTTTTTCTTTCGCTTCTTATTGCTTTCTTGATTTGGTACCACGTTTGGGTTTCTTTCATTGATAACTATGAATTGGGATTCACTTATAACAGATTCTCTGGAAAAATCGAAGTTCTGAATCATACGGGCTGGGTCGTTCGTAATCCCTGGGAGTATGGTGTTCACAAGATCGATCTGCGACCCTATCAGCTTTCGATCAGCGCAAATTCTCGTGTATTGAATGCGAAGCTTGTTCGATTCAACCCTGCTGGACTGGCTACGTTCATCGAGTGGCATGGTCGTGATGCGGGAGATAGCGTGTCTGAGCTTAAGGAAATCTTGAAGTGCTACGCTTTCGATAGGGCAGATGGCAAGGATTGTCCATTTCTCACTGTACTTCAGGAGCTTGCCCCTGGACAAGGCATAACGAAGCCACAGACAGATGAAAAGAACTAGAGCATTACTATCGGGGATAGCGAGAAATCGGTGGTTTAGGAGATTTGTATTTGCAATTTGTATAGCTCTTGTCTTTCGGTTTGGTTTTGTAAGTTATCTTGAACAGACGGAAGTTGGTATTGCTAGAAATCTTGTTACAGGTGAGATGTGGATTTATGAAGCAGGGTTGAGATTTGTGCCACCATGGGTGGGAGTTTCTCACATCGACACACGTCCTGTTCGAGTTGTTGTAAGTACAACGGCGCATACCTATAGTGCAAAACTTGTGCAGTTTGAACCAAAAGCCTGGCGCGTCTTTGTGGATAGAGAGGGCTGGCGATTGTATTGGTTGGATAATCGTTTCTCGTTTAATTGGGGATTTAAGGAAGAGTGCCGTGGAATGGTAAATATTTTAAGAGGATATGCCTACTCAACACAGAAATATTCTTTTATTAAGGTTTTGGAAGAATATCAGGAGTAAATATACGAAAGGAGGGCGCTGTATGGCATACGGAGCAAGAAAAACGGAACATTCTGGTCCTAAGAAGGGTCGAGGTGCCCTATTGGGGTCGTAAGCGGACTGCAAAAAAAGAAAGTAATAAGAAGCGGCGCGAGGATGGAAAGAAAATTATTTTAACTGAATAATAAAAAAGTACCGCCAAACGGCGGTTTTAAATTTGTAGTTTTTTATAAACAGCATGCTGTGTACTATAGGCAAACACTGACTCGAGAGTTGTGAGCTGATACCCCCCCACCATGAATTGACATCTTTTTTGTGTTGGGTTATTAAATATTGTTGTCTTCATTGGTAGGAATGGTTATAAGCGATCCGGAGAGCTTACGAGCGATCCGCGCGTTATCCACCCACCCACCCGTACGCTTAATGTTAAGGGGTATCGAAGCCATGAGTCGAGACTTAATTTTTCACTCCTTACCCTGAAAGACGTAAAGGTTCTTCCAGAGACCGGAGATGGTCCGCCCGAAGATAAGAAGATCTGGAGAACGTATAACATCATTCTTGACGGCAATCTTCATATGTCTGAGCTTGAGGCTGTGTTGAGTGAGGAAAGTTTCAATGTGCTTCAGGAGGCTGGAGTTGTTGAGGAGAATGAAACCTATAGTCGTACCAAGACGTATATTTTGAATTTCCGAAACCTTAAGATGATTTCTGGAGTATGGGCAAATCCGAGGACTCTTGGACTCCTCTCTCTTCTTCAGGAGGAGGCAGATCTTGAGGCAGAACAGAAGGCTTTGAATGCTCGACGTAAGGCGCTGAAGTCTGAAGCGACAACCAGTGAAGATGGTGATGTTTATTTTCCTAAGGAGAAAAAGGTGGAGGGCGTCGTTGCGGAATTCTATTCTGCGAAGTGTGTCGAAATTCGACTTATGAAGTATAAGGCACGTGCATACGATGTATCTTCGATGAATTATGAAGAAGCTGACAAGCGCGTGAAGCAGGTGCGGCAACGCTTGATCGTTGTTCGATATATCATTCGTGCAATTACCTTTGCGATGGAAATGGTTGACTCTAAGTCCATTGCTTGGGACGCTGGTTCCCCGACAAAGAATGGGAAGCTTGAGCAGATGGCAGATTTTAGCGGATGTATCCTTAAGAAGGTTACTTGGGAAGAAGAGTTTGTTTGTTCTTAATTTTTAGTAAGTAAAAGAAAACCCGCCAGTGTGCGGGATTTTTATTTGCTTGATAATTTTATATACTAAGGTACAGTATAAAAAGCAATCATGAATATAAATGAGGAGGGTGATTATATGGCTAGGGATTTTTTCGAGTTACCCATTGCGATGACTGATATTGAGACGTCAGGTGTTGATTGTATTGTGTGGAAAGACGATGTTGATGGTATAAAGCGCCCAGAGCCTCATCATGAAATCATAGAGATTGGGCTTGTTCTTTTTGATCCTATTTCTTTTGAAGTTATTGATACGCTTGACGTTAAGGTGAAACCAACACGTATGCATCTAGCAACGCCTGAGGCGCTTAAGGTAAATGGATATAAGGAAGAGGATTGGACCCATGCTCTCTCGCTCAAGGAGGCGATGGAGCGTTACGGTGCCCTCACAAGGGAGAGTGTTTTCTGGGCATGGAATGTTACCTTCGATTGGGGGTTTATTTCCAATGCGTTTAATGAGACAGGGGTATCCAATCAGATGGATTATCGTCGGTTTGATCTTATGAGTGATGCCTATGGAAAACTGAAAGGGAGAAGTGGATTTAAGAATCTGAAACAAAGTCATGCGGCTGAATTTCTGGGCGTTCCTCGAGAGCCAGAGGTGCACCGAGCAATAAACGGAGCAATGGTGGCGTATCAGATTTATAAAAAACTGAACGCCTAAATTCTAAAAAACAAAAGCACCACATAACGTGGTGCTTTTTACAATAACTATTTAATATATAAATACGATTCACCACTTTTTGTTTTAATGGTAATTTTGTTATCTTGTTGGGTTACTTCTGTTACAAAATTTTGTGCACCCCATGGTCCTCTGTCTGATCGTGCTTGGTTTGTAATCAAAGTCTTTGCCTGTGGTGTAAGATTTTCGTTATTAATAACAAATGTGGTTAAAAAATTTTCTGCATTTTCGGATTCTTTTTCAGATGGTTTTGGTTTTTCA
>JACRHX010000061.1 GCA_016211955.1 Parcubacteria group bacterium
TATCTCCGACCTTTAGCTTTAAAATCCATATTTATTTTACTATAAATCTCCGCCTCCGCTCAAGAGCACATCTATAAAGGTTGGTGCTGACTTTGCAAGAAGCCCCACAGCAAGACCAATGATCGCCCATATCAACCCCTGATGTGCATCGCCAATCTTTTTAGGATCACCGCTTGCCTGCCAGTAGCGAAACCCGGAGTAAAGAAAAATAATAACGCCAACAGCGAGAAATATATTTCCCAAAAAATCACCGGCACCTCTAATAATCTTCAGTATCTTTTCCTGTGCCTCCCCTGCATAGACAAAAGGGGTACTTAATCAAGAAAGAAAGAAAGAAAAAAGAATAAAACGCATAGTAGTAGTTACTTTTTAGTATAAGACAAGCGAACACAAAAGACAAAGCAATTTTGTGTATAACTATTATTGGAGCAAAAGCTCCTTGAGTAGGGGGATGATTATTGTATTTACCGACGCAAGAATCGCAAGCCCTACCGCGGCCCACAATAACGTCTTTCTCCCTAACAAATATTTTGCGGGATCACCCCCCGATGTCATCATCTGGAACCCACCATAGAGTATAAAAATAACAGAAACAGCGCCTCCAAAAGCAGCGAGAAAACTACCAACACTAGCGATAATATCAAGAAAACTTCCTGATTCTAATGGATTTTCGATACCCGTAAATGTATTTCCGTTACTACCGCCGGATGCACCAGGATTAGTAGACCCACCCGGATTCCCAGAAGTATTACCGCCATCAACACGAGCGGCGGCGGCATTAGCAGCAGCACGGGGATCACCCCCCTTGCTCCTGGCATCGGCGGCATTAGCAGCGGCATTAGCAGCAGCGGCAGAACCACCGGCCCGAAGGACAGCACCCCTTACTGCGACAGCAACTTCTGCGGGAGATGCATTACTAGGAAGAGTCTTGAGGGCATTCGTAATTGCCGCGTCAACACCACGAGGGGAAATAACGCCACCAAGACCACCGTTACCCACACCTGCATCATTGCCTCCGTTATTAGAATTGCTACGGAAACGAACAAGACCATCGTTGTAATTACTGTTATAGTCCGGACATAAACTAGAATCTGAACAAGATCTTCTTGGCCCACTACTATTAATACCATCGGTAAAACCAGTACTAGCGTTACATTCTGATGGACACACAGAAGTATTTACTTGATTGGCCGCCGAAAGCCGATCTCGAGCGGTATTGATTAAAGTAAGAATACGATTTCTCCCACTTTCTGTTTCCGATACTACCCTATCAAATCGGCTCTGAACCACACTAGATTCCTCCAGGGAGGTATAGTGAAAATCATTATTAATTCGAATGATATTTTGAATTGCCGAGTAAACATCATTACCTACCGTAGAAGGAAGATTCTTCTCTCGAAGTTTCGAAGCAAGATCGTTTGCATCTTTTTGAAAACCTGGAAGGCTATCCTTAATTTCCTGCAAAAACTGCCCTTGCGCCTCTGGCTCTGACCAAGAAGCAAGTACATTTTTTACTCCAAATCCATTAAATGCTAAAAAAATAAAAACGAAAGCAGTTGCAAAAATCTGTTTTTCTAAATAATGTGTATACATATAAAAAAATTAACTAATTATTGTGGTAGATCAATTTTAAGAAGTTCAACTTCCGACAAACATCAATATTTGGGAAGTTGAACTTCTATGGCGTTATTCTTGAAAATAGCTCCTCGAGCTGACTCCTTATTGATTGGATTGCCTCGCTAGGACTCATCTGCCCACGCGTAACTTGATCTATTGCTTGTGAGAAGAGGGGGTTTGCGTCGCTTGCGCCTGGTTGAATCCAACTCTTTGCAATAAGAATTTGATTTGCAAAAACTGAAAGGATAGGATCATCCTGGTACGAAGAAACAAGTGATCGCAATGCGGGTGGCCTCTTTGTTGTCGCAAGATACTGCTGCGCCTGCGCTTTTGAGGTCAAAAATTGCACAAAACTCCATGCCATTTTTGAATCTTTAGTAGACTTCGCGACAGCATATCCCCAATAATCAGCATACGTAGCGTATTGCGACTTATTTACGTCATCCTGTTGAGGCATCTGTGCTATCCTAAAATCGAGATTCGGATTCTTGCCCTTTTTGGTCTCATCTCCCTTCATCACGGCAATTTGGTACCAATAGCCTAAAATCATTGCCACCTTGTTCCTTGCGGTTGGATTATACGAAAATGCATCTATAGAATAGTGCTGTGTGGCATCCCATGTGTAATGTGGGGAGAGGGGATCGGAGAATTGTAAGTAAAAATTCAAAGCATCTACTGCAGGATTTTCATTTATACGACCTGAAACAGAAGAGAAGGATGGAGTATAATTCTTTCCTGATCCCCGTACCATAACAACCCCTTTTTGAATCATAAGAAGGGGGAGTATGTGCGAGGCCTTATCAACACTTTTATCTCCTGCTCCTAATGCAACACCCGACTGTATAATAGTACCTAGTGCATCACGCTTCGTAAGACGTGTTGCAACCGCCTCAAGTTCTCCCCATGTTTGAGGAGGGGTACTTAGAAAGGACCTATCAAATACATCATTATCATAAAAAAGCGCGAGAGTATCTATTGAAAGGGGGAGGGCATATATTTTTCCATCGCGCACAAAATCAGTAGTAACGACATCTGGAAAATTTTTTTGAACGGAAAACGGAGTAAGTAAATCTGCGGGTGCCGGGGCAAGCTTGCTTTGATGTTTTGGTAGCCAAGAATTATGAATCATAAATACGTCAGGCCCATCTCCACTTGCGAGAGCATCCACAAGCTCACGCTCGTAGGTCTTAAAATCTTTTTTTGTCAGTTCAATAGGAAGACCAAATTTCGGATAAATAGGTTCATATACAGATTTATCATCACCCACTACCCACACCTTCAAACTATTCACAACCATTTTGGGTGCCACCTTCTTGAGAATAAAAGGAATGCTTACCACACCAAGCACCAAAACAACCACAGCCACGATCGAAATAAACTTTTGTTGTTGAGTAAGTTGCATACCAGGTAGTAGAAATTCGACTATTGTCGAAAATAAATTGGTTAATTTTTAACAAAGAAAACTCAAATTAATCACACCCTTGCCAAACATGAAAACAAGATGATTGTCGAATTTTCACTACCTGGTATATTTTTTACTATATTGTACATCACATCTAGTATACTCTAATTAAAAAATCCCGAAAGGGGGTTTTTTAATTCTATGTAAAACGATGCAATATTAAACGATGGTGATTCCAGCAATAGCGTCGCTTTCTGGGACGTTCATGATGCGGACGCCTTGAGTTGCTCTGCCGAGTTCTCTGATTTCCTGAACCCCCGTGCGAAGCGCTTGCCCCTTCTCTGAAATAGCAATCAACTCTGCCTCCTCATTTGTGATGACACGAGCTGCGATCACCATACCTGTCTTCTTGGTGACATTTGCCGTCTTGATGCCACTTCCACCACGTTTTTGCTTACGATACTCCTTAAGTGGCGTACGCTTACCATACCCGTGTTCAGTAATGACAAGCACCTGTGCCTTTGTATCCGTAATAATCGACATGTCGCTTACCTCATCAGTTCCCTTAAGACGCATTGCCCGCACGCCTTGAGCGTTGCGTCCCATCGAGCGAACGTCTTTTTCATTGAATCTCAGTGCTTGTCCATTTTGAGTAACAATAATAACCTCATCTTTACCGGACGAAAAACTTGCCCAATGAAGCTCATCACCTTTTTCAAGCTTGAGAGCAATAATTCCAGACCTCCTCACTTGTTCAAACTCGGAAAGATCTGTTTTCTTAATAACACCCTTCTTCGTGGTCATTACTAAATATTTTGGACCGTCGGGGCCAATAGACGCATAGTTAAGCATCGCGGTAACGTGCTCACCCTGCGCGATATCAAGAAAATTAAATACCGAACGTCCACGACTCGTGCGTGTTGCTGCGGGTATTTCATACACCTTTGTCTGAAATACGCGCCCGCCACTCGTAAAGAAAAGAATGTTGTCGTGTGAGTTGGCATTAAAGAGGTGAGTTACAAAATCTTCTTTTGTTTCAAAACCAATTACCCCCTTGCCACCGCGCTTTTGTATTTTAAATGTTGCCGGGGGAAGCCTCTTGATGTAGCCGTCCGAAGACATGGTAATTACCACCTCCTCCTGAGGCACAAGATCCTCCTCACGAAACTCTCCGATAGGAGCAGAGACCACCTTTGTCCTTCGCGCATCACCAAAACGTGTTTTAATATCAAGGACTTCGGTTTTTACTACTCCAAGAATCTTCTTTGGATCAGCGAGAAGCGCCTTAAGTTCCGCAATGAGAGCTTTTTTCTCCTTGAGCTCATCCTGAATCTTCTTGCGCTCAAGGCCAGCAAGCGTCTGAAGCTTCATTTCAAGAATAGCATCGGTCTGAAGAGTAGAAAGTCCAAACTTTTTCATCAAATTCTGCTTCGCCTCCTCTCTGTTTGCTGATTTTTTAATAGTTGCGATCACCTCATCGATGTGATCCAGCGCCTTCGCAAGACCCTCGAGAATGTGTGCGCGCTCCTCCGCCTTGCGCAAATCATACTTGGCTCGTCTCACCACGACAATCTGCCTATGCTTCAAATAGTGCTCGAGGATTCCCTTTATAGAAAACGTCTGTGGCTGCAAACCATCAACAAGAGCCACCATGTTAAAATGAAAATCCTTTTGTAAATCAGTGCGTTTAAAAAGCTGGTTTAACACCTTTTGTGGTTGACCGTCACTCTTAAGTTCAATAACGATACGCAAGCCCTCTCTATCAGATTCATCGCGCACATCTCTAATACCCTCGATTTCCTTCTCAGTAACCAACTCTGCGATTTTAACAATAAGTTCAGACTTATTTACCTGATAAGGAATCTCGTTGATAACAATTTCTGCCCGACCGCTCTTTGTCTCTTGAATTTCCGTACGCGCGCGCATGGTAACTGGCCCACGCCCTGTTGCATACGCCTCCAAAATTGCTTTCTTATTGTAAATAACACCACCCGTAGGAAAATCGGGGCCTTTTATAATTGTCGCAAGCTCCCCAACGCTCGCCTTTGGATTATCGGCAAGAAATAATATCGCATCGGCCACCTCAGTAAGATTGTGCGGGGGGATGTTCGTCGCCATACCAACGGCGATACCAGTCGTACCATTCAAAATAAGGTTTGGGAGTTTTGCGGGGAGTACTTTTGGCTCCTGGCGTGTTCCATCATAATTATCCTCAAAATCAACTGTTTCTTTCTCAAGATCAAGAAGCATCTCCTCTGCAATTGCTGAAAGTTTTGCCTCGGTATAACGATAAGCAGCAGCGCTATCACCATCAATAGAACCAAAATTTCCTTGCCCAAGTACGAGAGGATAACGCAATGAAAAATCTTGTGCCATTCTCACCATAGAATCATACACAGCCGAATCGCCATGAGGATGATAACGACCAAGCACATCTCCCACCACCGTCGCACATTTTCTAAACTTCGCGCCATGAGTAAGCCCCGCATCCCACATAGTATAAAGAATGCGCCTATGTACAGGTTTCAATCCATCACGGACGTCAGGGAGTGCACGTGCAACAATAACCGACATAGCATAGTCGATATACGAACTCTCAAGCTCAGTCGTAATACTCTGAGACTCTATATGTTGCTGTATTTCTGGTTTTTCCTCTTTCATAACTAGTTTTTTAGATTTTAAGTTTTATGTCCTCCCTAACCCCTAACAAACTAATCCCTAAGACCTAGCTAAAGTTCTTCTCTCGATATCTCTACCTCTTTTACCTCAAAAAGAGAAGGGATACTCGCTACCCCATCCCAAATATTTGCAATATACGATCCAAAAATCTGGCCTATCGAAGGAGCAAGATTTTTTTCCTCCTCGGCGGGCTTCTCTGTAAAAATCTCCTTGATACCTCCTGGACCACTCAACGTCGCTATATTCCCCCGCAGCATAAAAAGCCACACAACAATCGAAAAAATTCCAGTAACAGCAACAATGACCATAAACAATCGTTTGCGTTGCTGTAACGAGAGATGAGAAAAATCCATATCAGCCTAGTTTTCTGACAACGCTTTTAATACTACTACTTGCGTCTCCTCGTGTTGGTCAATATCCTTCTTTTTGGTTGTAAGCTTATCCTGCACCTCAGGGGACACACCAAACTCCTTAAGAAACGCCGACACATCGTCAGCCTTTCTTGAAAGTCCCTTCACCGCATAATACATAGGAATAGCAATCTTCGGCGCAATCTGATTAACAAGCGTCGCCGCATCACCCGCTTCAAGATAGGGAGCGCTTACAGGTACAAATAAGATATCAATATCAGTAAACATCTCTAAAAGCCGTGCATTGTCCTTTACGTTATCGATGTGTCCAAGATATCCCAACCTCACGTCTCCCCACTGAATAGTGTAAGCCGTATCAAGAAACTCCTCGTTATCATGTTTTAATTGAACTCCCCGTATCGTAATTCCCTTAAGCTCATACTCACCGGGGGAATAGATAAGCGATCCGGAGTTCGCGCCACTCACCAATTTTTTTCGCTCCTCAGGCCCGAGAGGGCATCGTGAATGTAATGTGACATCGGCATTAAAATAAGGCGTAGTAAGCCCCGTATCTGCCTTTTCGAAAGGATCAGTCTTCAGGGTTACCTCCCCCGCCTGAACCTTAAAACACCCCTCGCCATACCAAGTGATAATCATACGGGTATAGTAACAAAATGCATCTCTTAATTCAATAGACTAGTACTCAAAACACGCTAAGGTATTTTGTATCGTGTATATAGTATTTGGTATATGTCCGCCTTCGGCGGACTGATACAAGATACTAGCTACACAATACTAGATACCCACCCGTTGTTTTGACTTTTTGGAGAAACCTGTTTAAATATACCAAAGGGCTACCAACAGCCTTTGGTATATAATCACTGCGCTCACATAATACGAAAATAAACGGTATTGAACCCTTTGTTTCGACGGCATTCGGACGAAATGAAAATAAATCTTCATTTCTCTCCTCATTTGTCGAAATAAATTTTCGTTTACTGCTCGCTTGTGATTATGAGTAAGCCCCTGACCTCAGGGCAACAAAAAATAACATGACAACAGAAGAATTAATTAAGGACTCAGATTTTAGAAGTGCCTTCAAGGCGCAAGTCGCCACACCCCCAAAACAAGGAGAGGTGCTTGAGGGGGCTGTGTTAAGTAAACAAAAACGGGCTCTTTATGTAGACCTCGGCATGTTCGGAACGGGGGTAGTGTACGGTCTTGAATATCGTCTTGGAAAAGAAGCCATCAAACATCTCAAGAAAGGAGATGTTATCTCGGTAAAGGTGGTAGAAACAGAAAACGAAGATGGTTTTGTAGATCTCGCCCTTAAAGATATTGGTCAAAGAAAAGAATGGGAAACTCTCCAGACAAGGAAAGATGCCAATGAAACAGTGGGCGCAAAAATTATCGCTGCCAATAAAGGGGGTCTTCTTATTGAAGTCATGGGGATAAGTGGATTTCTCCCCGTCTCACGCCTTGCTCCAGAACACTATCCACGTGTAGAAGGAGGAGAAAAAAATAAAATCCTTGAAGAACTTAAGAAATTTGTAGGTCAAGAACTGGCAGTAAAAATTATTGATCTTGACCCAAATGAGGAGCGTCTGATTGTTTCAGAAAAGGAAATTTATGAAGAACAACTTAAAGAACGCCTTTCTAAGTATGAAATAGGGGGCATTGTTGAGGGCACTATAACTGCGGTAGTAGACTTTGGTGTATTTATCAAATTTAATGACAATACCGACATTGAGGGACTCATTCATATTTCAGAGCTAAGTTGGGGGCTTATTGATCACCCATCCGAATTCTTCAAACCAGGAAATCAAGTTACGGCAAAAGTTATCGATATACAAAACAATAAAGTATCTCTCTCGCTTAAAGCCCTCCAAGAAGATCCGTGGATGAATGTCGAAAAGAAATATCCTGCGGGAAGCACCACAGAAGGGGAGGTGTTTAAATTCACCCCCTATGGTGCCTTTATTAAGGTAGACGACAATATCTATGGTCTCATTCATGTATCCAAATTTGGCGATACACAAACCATGAAAGAACTCTTAAAAGACAGAACAAAATATCAATTTATAATCGAATCGGTAAGCCCACAAGACAAACGTCTCATGCTTACCCTCAAAAATCTCGAAGAACAGCTTGCGAAGCTAGGAAAGAAAAAAGAGAAGGAGGAATTACCTATAATAAGCGAAGTCGAACCAAAAACTGAATAGTTACCTCAAAAATCATCCGCCCACAAGCAGATGATTTTTGTTATGATATACTTAATTAAAAATAATAATTATCAAAAATATGCCAGGTGGTGAAAATTCGACACTTAAGTCTATCCCGATATGTGGTATAATAAAAAGTCGTTGTAGAAAAATAAAATTATAACCTGAAATTTGAGGAATCAGCCTTTTGCTGAAAGTCGAATTTCTACTACCTGGTATGAATAAAACATTGCTTATCGTTTTAAGCATCGCGATCGCTGGAGGATTGACGTTCCTTTATGTCTCTATGTCAAAACAAAATATCTTTACACCAACGCAACCCATAATAGGGGGACCGGATGGTAGCCCCGAAGGACACGGATGTATTCCAGGAGCAGGGTATAGCTGGTGTGAAGTAAAAAAGAAATGTTTGCGCCCATGGGAAGAGGCGTGCAAATAACTCAAAAGAATAGATCCATTGTTGTGTCTATTTTTATCTAGACAAACAGTGTATTTTCTGTAGACTAAAAATAGTTCACTGAAAATAGAGAGGTAACTCACCATGAAGACTCTGAAACTTCTGCTTTTGGGAATTATACTAGGCATATTTGGTACCACACGTGTCGCAAACGCCGTTCCTCAAGGACAAGAGTCGAAACCTACTATTATGATTGATCTCAAGGCACAAACACTGACCTACCAAAACGGAGGCATCGCGCGGACGTTCCACTGCTCAACAGGAAGAGAAGGCTATCGCACACCAAAAGGAAAATTCACCGTCTACGCCAAAGAACGCCACGCTATTTCCTACAAGTATGGCAACTCTCCCATGCCATTCACGTTATGGTTCCATCCTGCTGGCTATGGTATTCATGAATCGAAATCAGTTCCAAACTATCCCGCCTCCCACGGATGCGTACGTCTCAAGCACGAAGACGCAAAATGGCTCTTTGAGCAAGTTCCCGTCGGAACACCCGTAACCATCAAGTAAAAAACAAGCACCTCCCCGGTGCTTTTTGTTTCATTAGATTTTCCTTGTATTTCTCACATTATATGATTAGATGGAAATAGTCTCTTAAAAACAAGGGGGTTAGAAAAAATGAAAGAAACCCTTATGTGTCTCTGTACCGATCATCAAAATCACCCTGAATCCCATCATTGTACGATGGGCGGGTTGGCGAGAAACCTTGGTGTTTTTATGCGCAACACATATATAGTTGAACAAATGATGAATCCAGCAGTAACGCCCGAGAGCTATCTCAATCAAAGATTCGATACAATGATAGATATCCTCATTCATCTACGGTGCAAGAAATCAATTATAAAAGATTTGGAAACAAAAAGGAAAAGTATCATCGAAAAAGCAGTCACTCACATTACTACACAGATTCCCTTCGCTCCCGTACTATTTTTGGCATTTGATGATAAACAATTACAACACGAATTTGACATAAATCGACAAGAACTTATGTCGTTGGCCGCCTTCTCTCATACGAATGTGGAGCAAGAGCCTTATATCCTCTATGGGGTCGAAATTAAAACAGAAAGGCAACCTAATACACCACATCTTCTTACGCTTGGTGAATGCCTCAGTCTTTGTCTTTTTTATAAAGGAAGATATGAATTTCCCTTTCTCTATCAAAAACAAAACAAACCAGAACCTCCTTTTGTAATCAAACGAATTCATAGCTATGGTCCCACAGACAAACTTATTCACTGGTATCCCATATGTGCATCTCGAACCTAAAATAACACACAATGCCCTAAAATAGGGTTTTTGTTTTCAATTTATACAAATACAAGATACCAGATACAAAATACTAAATACTACGCACTATCTCCTTGAACTTCTTGCCACGCTCCTCGTAATTTTTAAACATGTCAAAACTTGCTGCGGCGGGGGAATAGGTTACCACATCCCCACCCACCACGATTGAGTTCGTATGGCGTATAGCATCAGAAAGACTGTCTACGAGAACAATCTTCTTCATCAATTTAGAATCCTTAAGTTCCTTGAATTCACTAAGAACATTTTTCTTATTTTCCCCTAAAAGTACTACACCTCGTATATTGCTCTTTTGTATTTCTCTTACAAGTTCTGTATAAGAAAAACCCTTATTTCTCCCCCCAATAATAAGAATTTTAGGTTCATTAAACGCGCGAAGTGCTGCAACCGTTGCGTCAGGGTTTGTTGCTGCAGAATCGTTATAATAACGCACCCCCTCTTTTTCTCTTACAAACTCAAGACGATGCTCGTTTCCTTTAAAATTCTTAAGACATTTCAAGATCATCTCACGAGAAACACCCATTCGTTCTGCGGCGAGAGCTGCGGCGGATGCATTTTTTATATTATGGGCACCTGGTACAGATAAATCGTTTGAGGTAATCCACGTTTTTTCTTTATTACCAAAATATAGTACTTTTGCCTTTGTGTGTTTTGTAAATGAACACGCAACAGAACTATCTGCGTCCAAAATAGCAATATCATCCCTTTTTTGATACGCCACGATACTCTTTTTTGCATCGCGATATTCTTTCGCATTTTTATGATGATCAAGGTGATCCTGTGTTACATCGAGCACGATTGCAATGTGTGGTGATTTTTTAAGATGTTGGAGTTGAAAACTCGAAAGCTCCATCACCACAACGTCTCCCTTTTTAATCTTATGTACATATTCAAGAGCCGGCTTTCCAATGTTACCAAGAAGAAAAACCTTCTTTTTCCCTGCTTTTAGCATGTGGTACAACATTGTCGCAGTCGTACCCTTGCCTTTCGTGCCCGTAACACCAACAACAGTTCCCTTACAAAGATCAAAAAAAAGATTAGTCGGCGAACTCAACACACCGCCCCTTCGAATTACTTTTTGTATCTCAGGTAATACGGTAGGTATCCCTGGGCTTTTGAATACAATATCAAACATATTAAGGTCCTTGAGATAATCCTCACCCGTCTGTGTGACAACCCCTTTTACATCAACCACCCCCTTGTCACAAACTGTGATCTGAGAAAGCTTAACTCCTTCTTTTTTCAAGAAGCTCAAAAGAACCCTGCCCTCCCTCCCAAATCCTAAAATCGCTATTTTCTTATTCTTGAAATTCATATGTGCACTCAAAATACATCTCAAAAGATAATTGGTCAAACAAAACTATTGCTAATTTGAGTGAGTCCCTATGACGTAAAAAATTATGATCAATCTATAGAAGTTCAACCTCCAAAAAAAATTAAGAACACTGCTTTACACAATTTCTACGTCAAAAAATATATGCAATGCGTTAAGATACTACAACGATTTCAATATTCGGGAGGTTGAACTTCTTGTCAATGATTTTTGACACTTTTTGGTTGACAAATTAGGCACAATAGACTAGACTCATTACATGAGCCCTTTGGGGGTTTTTTGTTTACCAACCCGGCGATAGCACTCAAGATTAATCTTAATAGTCGGTTGCTGGTGTGGTAAATATAACAATTGACTTCATAAGGACTCGCGCATTTGGCGTATTTCTTCGTCAAAAGCCATAGTGCTCGACGCGATAGTATCTAACTATCGCTTACTTCGCTCCTCGCTTTTTCCTCGAACTACACTCAAATGCCCAAGTCCAAAAACTTGATAATACCGTACTATCGTTTTGATACTACCTATTATCACACATTATGAATACTCTACTCGGTTTGGGGCTTGCGCTCTCCTTGGCAATTAACCAGGGGATCATGCCCGTTGCGATTACCAATGTTGTCGACAACACCAAATCAACAACTCAAGCAGAGGAGGCGTCACTTGAAACACCAATTTATGCTGGTCAATACGTCCCTCTGAAGTCTAAGCGTTCTACGCTTAAAGTGTATATAACTGCATACTCAAGTTCTCCTGATGAGACAGATGATACGCCAGACATCACAGCAAGTGGATCTCGCACCCGCGATGGGATAATCGCAACCAACATGTTGCCATTCGGCACCAAAGTGCGCATTCCCCGCCTCTTCGGAAAGAAACTCTTCGTAGTTGAAGACCGAATGCATTCACGATTCAGCGAACGTATCGATGTCTGGTTTCCGGGGAAACAAGATGCAAAGAACTTTGGCATCCGCTACGCGGAAATCGAGGTACTCTGATAGGCGTTAGCTTATTAGGTATTAGCTTGTTAGGGATATAAAAACGTCTCACTTGGAGACGTTTTTATTTTTTCTCTGGTGGTATGATGTCGCATACTACCCCCATGCATACAAAAGCTTTCAAAAATGGCTTGTTTTTGGTATACACAAGTATCTCATGCCGAGGTGGCGAAACTGGCAGACGCACTAGCCTTAGGAGCTAGCGGAGCAATCCATGGAGGTTCGAGTCCTCTCCTCGGCACCAAGACAAAACTAAACGGCTTTTTTGAAGCCAATTCGTGGGCGGCACAAAGTGCCGCCCATTGATTTTTCCCCGATGAATCCTCGCCACTCGGCGCGCGCAGGCGCGCCTCGCGGTTGGCCAAAACGAGGTTCGAGCCGAACAAAGTTCGGCAAGCAACCTTTTTCGCAAAAAGGTTGCTCTCTTGTGCGATTTTAGGCAGATTCTCGGCCTCTTTTATCCATTCCGCCATAGGTTCGAGCCAGCCAGTCCGCTTTTGTTCAAGACGAGTGGATTGTTCCTCCAGCGACTTCTTTTCGGAAAGTAGTTTTGCTTTTTCAAATCGGTAAATTTCTTGCTCGATATCTTGCTCTAAATATCCGTCAAGAAGTCGCTGGAGTTTCGTTGTGATAGTACGGATTCTGTTTCGCGATTCTTGAACAA